>NZ_MXAX01000291.1:0-21035 GCF_019249195.1 Rickettsia sp. TH2014
ACCGTGGCTTGACCACGGTATCCATAAAAATAATAAAAAATACTAAAATTTAGTATTTTTAACTGGACCCGTGGTCAAGCCACGGGGTGACAATCATTTTCTGGATTCCCGCCTACGCGGGAATGACATAACATAATTCCAGCAAGAAGCCACTAAATCTCCACATTAAATACTCTAAAAATAAATACTAATTCGTCAGCTATCTCTTTCAAATAATCAAAGCGACCGGCAGAGCCTTTATGCCCTGTATCCATATTCGTTTTTAATAATAAGGGATTATTATCCGTTTTTAGTTCTCGTAATTTTGCTACCCATTTAGCCGGTTCCCAGTAACCTACACGTGGGTCGGATATACCGCAAGTAATGAATAGAGCAGGATAGTTTTGTGCTTTTATGTTATCATAAGGAGAATATGATTTAATATATTCAAAATATTCTTTCTCTTTCGGATTGCCCCACTCATTATATTCCAAGAGAGTTAACGGTAAGCTTTCATCAAGCATGGTGTTAAGGACATCTACAAACGGTACATGAGCAACGGCTAATTTATAGAGTTCAGGTCTTTCGTTGAGGACATAGCCAATTAACATACCGCCGGCACTGCCGCCCATTATTACTATATTGTTATTACTTGTATATCTTTCGTTGATTAAAGCTCTACTACAAGCTATGAAGTCTTCAAAGGTGCTTTTTTTAGTTAAAAACTTAGCGGATTCATACCAATCATGACCTAAATCATCACCGCCTCTAATATGAGCAGCTGCATAAATAAAGCCACGATCCGCAAGTGTTACCGCCATATTTCTAAAATTAACCAGCATAGCGATACCGTAAGCTCCGTAACCCACTAGATATAAGGGATTAGAGCCATCTTTTTTAAATAAAGATTTTTTGTAGAATAAAGTAATAGGTACTTTTACGTCTCCATTATCTGCAAATATTCTCTCTACTTTATATTCCTCTGAGTTAAAGCCCGATGGTATTTCTTGGGTCTTTAATATCGTTAATTTATTACTATCAAAATCGTAGCTATAAGTGGTATTTGGTCTTGCTAATGAAGAGTAATCTACTCTGATATCGTCTTCCTCAAAGTTTGTAGAAAAGCTATTTGCTTGGAAATTTTCGTCGGGAAAATGAATTATTTTTTCTTGTAAATCTTTAAATTGCTTTATTTTAATTAGCGGTAAACCTTGGTCACGATAATTTAAGATTAAATAATTATTTGTAACCTCAAAGCTTTTTAAATATTTGTCTTGTTCTTCCTTAATATAAATATCATCCCAATTAGCATTTTCAAAATTATTTACCGGTAGCTTTACAATATGGAAATTTTTAGCTTTATAATTAGTTTTAATATAAAAATAATCATCATTATGTTCTACACCATAGAATATTTTATTTTCTGCAGCTCGTACTAATTTAGGAGTAAAATTATTATCCCGCATAGAAATTACATAAATTTCATTTTCATTATGATCGCCTGAATTTATAAAAATATATTCGTTACTTGCAGATTTCCCACAGCTGATAAAATGAAAAGGGTTTTTTACCTCAAATATTAATTTATCCTGAGTAACATCTTCACCTAGACGGTGAAACATTACTTTATCCCAGCGTTGATTCTCATTAATAGTAATATAGAAAAAGCCGTCTAATTTTTCATGCCAAATCACAGTAGGTGCTATATCTGTTACATTATCAGGTAAGTATTTTTGCTCTTTAAGATTGTATATTTTGATATTATATTGCTCATTACCTGTAAAATTAACGCTATAAGCCATTAAATTTTGATTAGGTGACATTGCAAGCTTAGCAACATCGGTAAAACCGCCGTTTGGCGTAAGAAAGTTAACATCTAATATTATCTCTTCATGTGCTTCCATACTATTATGCTTCCGGTAATATATCGGATAATTTTTATTCCCCTCTACTCTATGATAATAGTAGTAGTCTTTTTTCTTAACATAAACTGACTCATCGTCTAATTTGATTCGTCCTTTTAATTCTTCAAAAATCTTTTCCTTATCCTTTTGCAGATCGGCAAAGAAATTTTCGGTATATTTATTCTCAGCCTTTAAGTAGTCTAAAATTTTAGAGTCTGCTACATTTGGCCATTTAGGATCACGCAGCCATTGATAATCATCGTTTATTGTTTGTCCGTGGGCTTCAAAGCTGTAATTTTGTTTATTTGCGGTTGGTGGTTTCATATGCTAAATTTATTTATTGTGTAATCAATTTTTAACGTCATTGCGAGGAGCGAAGCGACGTGGCAATCTCATGAAGTAGTATTCCTGAGATTGCTTCGTCGAAACTTTCAGTTTTTTCTCGCAATGACGTTGAGTTACTGTAATGTTAAAATCAAACTAATTAATAGGAATAATATAATAAATATAGCAGTTTGCTGATTATGCCATGCAGATATTTTACCTAAAATATTATCCCAAATAACCTTAAAATTAAGATATTCTTCTGTATCTTCGGTACTGTCTGTCCTTTCTTTATATTTACCGATACTGAAATATATAAATTTTTCAATATATTGGTACAGGTCAAGGTTTATGTTTTCTGTCGAAATGCGTGGTATTTTTCTAAATATTAAAGCCAATAATATTGAGGTTGCAAGGATAACTAGCTTAAAATTAGCAGTATGTGATATTTGAATAGGGTAGAATAAACATACGCATAAAGTTATTATGCACGAGGAGAGGTAGGTTAAGTACTTTAACGTCATTGCGAGGAAAATCGTAGTCTTGTGCGCACGCAATCTCAGGATATTTGATGAGATTGCCATGCTCCTTTTAGTCGCTTGCAATGACGATAGTAAACTCTCCATCAACAACCCAAATAATACGGCACAACTTGCTATCTTGGAAAATATAATAATATTATTTGCATCTAAAAGATTGGCAATTCCGTCTTTGATATAAGAAGAATTAATAGGCAGTATAGATGTATATATTAATATGCTAACTACAAACCCTCCTAATAAAATAAAATTAATTTGAGTATTCTGAAGATCTTGGTAATTTTTAATACTGTATTCATCTTCTATATAAGTAAAATATAAAGCAAATAACCCATTATATAGTATATGTATGAATATAAAGCTTGTAATAAGATAAGCCATGTTTGGAGTATTTATACTAATAGCCGTTAATATAAAGCCAAGCTGTGATACGGTAAGATAACATATTAATCGTTTAAGGTTTTTCTCAATTAAAGAAAATACTAACCCGTAAATAATCATTAATATTCCAAAAAACTTAAGTATCGCAAGACCGCTAAATAATTTTAAAATGATAATTAAAGTAACTTTAGTAGTAAAACTTATTAAATATACAATACCGCTACTTGAAGCTGCAGGATAGCAATTAACCACCCAACCGTTTACAAAAATAGCTGAGGCATTAATCAAACAACCTGCAAGTATGAATATTGCCGGTAACTCAAAATTATTTACTGATTCCGTTAAAGAAATAAAAGCTGTATTACCTGTTGCTTGGATTAGAAGAGTCATGCCAATCAAAATTAACCCGCTACTGAATAGATGAGTAAGGAAATATTGACGAGCCGGTTTCATTTTTAATTGGTCACAAAAAATAGTTATGCAGGCAAAAATCGTCATGAATTCAAGCGAGATTATCATGGAAATAAAACCAGCTGTAAATACACATATAATAGATGATAAACAGTATAAGCTACCTATTAGCATCTCTAACTTTCTATTTTTAGAAATTGTATAAAGACTTAAGATAGCAGTAACAGTTAGAAATGCGAGAGCTATTAGCTGATTTTGCAGGTTAAAATCAAACATAAGCTCGAAATTAGTAAGCGGAAATGTAAATTTGGTATTTTGAATAAACATTTTAATCGTTAGAAGAAACTGTTAAAACTTCTAATCGCTGAATTCTTTTAAAGTCTTTTACATTTAGAGTTAATAGAGGATAACCATGCGTTATTGCCGTTGTTGCAATTAGCATGTCATGGGTTCCTATAGTTATACGTTGTTTTATATAAATCATTAATAATACGTGCATATGTATATACTTCTTCAATACCGAAAGGTAATATAGTAAACAGACTTTTTACATATTCTATAAAAGCTAAACATTTTATACGTTTATTCTCATTATTGACTCTATCTACTCCTATTAATAGTTCAGTTAACACAATAGGGCTAATATAAGCCTGACCATAATGTGACCATTGCTTAGTACTTACCTTTCCTCTTTCTAAAGCTATGATTATAGAAGTGTCAATAATTAATCCCATCTTTCAACCAATTTTTTAATATCTTGTCTAGTACTGCGTCTTATTTCTTCGATGTCTTTCATGAATTGATCAGCATCTTTAGGATCAAGATGTGGACCATTTTTAAAGGCTTCTTCTAAGTCTCTTACTGCCATAGAAGGCTTGGTTTCTGCAGGTGAAACTCTTGCTACGATATGGTTACCTTTTTGCACGTCAAAGCTTTCGTCTTTATAGTAAACTCTATTCATAATATCTGAAAAAGATCGCACAAATTCTGTTGCACTAATAATTTGCGCCATATTTATCCTCAAAAATAATTGCATATTGTATGATTATATGTAAATACATAAATTATGTAAATACATATTTATGTAATATAAGCTAAAAATTCTCTGATTAAGATTTGGATAAAGTAAAATAATGTTACAGCTAAAGCACAAATCATTATGCTGATTCTCATAGAAGAGGGGAGTGGTTTTGTTACGCTAGACTCCACCAAAGAAGATTTATAAATAGAGCTTAGTATTTTGAGAAGGTAAAGGCTTGAGAAGATACTACTAGCTATTACGACAATCATAACGATGATTTGATTTTGTTCGCTTGCGGCAAGTAATATCGAGAATTTGCTAATAAATCCGCTAAAGATAGGTATACCGATTAATGATAATGAAGAGATGGATATAATAAAAGAAATTAAAGGAAATTCTTTGGATGTACCGTGTAAATTCTGTATTTGATCGGTTTTCTTTAAACTGTAAATACCTCCCATACTATAAAATAAGCAGATTTTTGTAAAAGAATGCGAAACCAAATGTAAGGTGGCAGCTCCGAGCGCTTTAGGCGTTAGCATGAAAGCACTAAGTAAGGCAAGGCTTAGTTGGTTCATAGTGGAATAGGCGAGTATTTTTTTGATATTATCCGTGCCTAGGGCTTTGATTGAGCTGTAAAATATGCTTACTATCGGTATGAAAATTAACCAGTTAAACCCTGTGAATATCATTTGTAAATAGGATAACCCGAATATATATAATAGGATTTTGTAAATACAAAATAATCCTGTTTTAACTACTATTACAGCATGCAGTAAGCTACTAACGGGGTAAGGTGCAACCATTGCGGCAGGAAGCCATGAATGCACCGGAAAAATTGCAGTTTTGGCAATACCGAAAATAAACATTAATAATAAAATAATGGATTGGCTGTGAGAAAAATAACTTTCTACTAAGCTACCGCTCGCAAAATCTCCGTTACCGGCTTTGGTATAAATAATTATCACTGCCGGCACGAATAATAACGTAGCGGAAATCATCAGAATTTTTAGATATTTGTATAACCCGCTAAGTACTATGTTATTTCTAGTATGTCCTATTAAGAATGTTGTAGAAATAGTTAAAAGTTCGTAGCAAATAAACATCGTAAATAAGTTGCTAGATAAGGCAATTAAAACACCGATTAGAATAGTTAAGTTAAAGAAAAATAAGAATCTAGAAGAGTGTTCTATATTATTAATAGCAAGATATTTGGGAGTATAAAGTAAAGCACAAATCCATAAAAAGCCTATTAAACTTAAGAATATAAGACCTAAAGGTTCAAGATGGAATCCTATAGAGTAATTACTGAATATATTAAATTCAAATCCTGCTCTTATACCTTTTAAAAACAGCCAATCAATAATTAAAATATTACCGAAGAAAAAAATGGCGATAGTAATAAGTAAAAAATTACGTATAAAACTATCTTTTTTAGTAGCATACGGACTAGTTAAGTTTAATGCCCCTACTAATAAAGTAGATAAGATTAAGAGATTCGGAGTAGTAAATTGTGTAATCATGTTTTCCTTTCCCTTGTCACCTAGTTCGCTTGACCTATATACCAGACAGTTTTGAAAAGCCCCGTCATTGCGAGCCAGCATTTATGCTGGCGTGGCAATCTCAGGAGTTTTTTAAATTATTTTATGAGATTGCCGCGTCGTTGCTAACGCAACTCCTCACAATGACGAGGTATTTTCATAATGTCAAAGGTTAATCAATTCTTCCAAAAAGTAACTTTCACCAGCTTATAATGATAAAATAGTGATCCTACGGAGCTTAGTAAGATTATAACAAAATCTAATAATAGTTTTTGTCTAAATAATAATCCGAGAATATTTATTTTGATAAAAAATAATGGGCTGATAGGTAAGCCGCAGCTGCAAATAATAATTATGGTTAAAATTTTGTTAGAATTCTTTTTATAGCTTTCATTATAAGCATCTATCAAGAAAAGAGCTATTTTATTTATACTGTCCGTAAGTAATAAGCTCGGTAAAATTATTATACCGCCCTCAGTAACATATAATAGAAATACATAACCTATTTGAGTGAAACATGAATAAATTATAATATTCTTGAAGTCTTCTGCACGGTAAGCAAAATACGGAGCTATAATAAGAGTAGCTAAAGCGATAGGTCTTATAAAATTTGTAATAGAAATTTTAATCGTCTCATGGCCTATAATAATATAAGTAAATTTGTATATTATATATATTCCTATTATAGTAGAAATCCCTGCTAAATATACTAAAATAACCGAAGCCGTGTTATTATAAGCTCTCATCATCCAAAAGTGCATAGGGAAAAAAGCTGTTTTTAAAATAGCCCCTATTAAGAAAAAGCAGGTAGCCATAGTGATTATACGAGAGTTATGATGTGCTTGTAGATAAGTTGCAACATCATACATATTTAAGCTACCTGTAATACTTAGCAAAAATCCTATGGCTATAAGAATAAGAGTCGCTCCAATACTCCCTATGATTAAATAATCAAAAGCTCCGATTAAAGATTTTGGATTATTACCTGAGGCTATCAATACATAGCTACTAAGTGCCGAAATTTCTATAAACACATATAAATTAAAGAAATCATTAGTACTAATCATTCCTAAATAGCCCGTATGAGCAAATAATAATATACCGTAAAATAAAGATTTTCTATTGTTGTTGATATATTTTAAGATTGTTCGATTAGTAATCTTATGACAAAAAACCAAAAAGAATAATAAAACCAAGTTAAGATAAATAATAATAGCTTGGTTTAGTGAATTTAGCCGATATTCTATTCCTATTTTTGAACTCCATCCTCCCATGGTGTAAGATAGCTCCGTATTTTGTATAATGCTATATCCATAAACACTGACCAAAAGGCTAGATAAAATGCAAATCGTAGTAATTACTCGTGCAATGGCGGTAAAGCGAAAAGATGTTATTAAGAGCAAAGCCCCGAATAAAGGAAGTAATATTTGTATGATAGGGAAATGGTTAACTAGAATCATGGAAGTTTATTCTCCATCGTCATTGCGAGCAGCCGTAGGCTGCGTGGCAATCCCGTCAAATGTCCTAAGATTGCTTCGTCAATTACTTCGTAATTTTCTTGCAATGACGATTTGGTATAGAATAACATAATTGAAAAAATCATTTATCAAAATTAATTTCATTTTCTGATATTGTACCAAAATGTTTATAAATTTGATATATTAAACTTAAAGCTACGCTAAGAGTAGCAAACCCAACTACTATAGCAGTGAGCATTAATACATGAGGCAAAGGGCTAGTGTAAGTAGTTAGCCCATCTTGTAAAATAGGTACACCGCCTGTTTTAATTTTTCCGATACTTAAATAAAATACTAATATCGAACTTTGAAATATTCCAAGCCCGATAATTTTATGAATATAATTACGGCTTGTAAGCATTATAAATAAGCCGCTAGTTAGTAAAATCAAAGTAAGAAAGTATATTAAATATGACATTACATTGTCATACCGCGTCCCCGCCACGGTATCCAAAAAAAATTTAAAAAAGACTGGATCCCGTGGTCAATCCACGGGATGACAAAGGTAAACCTGAACCACGCAACAATACCTCCTCGCAATGACATTGGTAGACATTAATACGTTTTGAAAGACTGATTAAATACGCATGTGACTTTTTTACCCTTACGTATAGCGAGCTTAGGAAAAACCTGTTCAAGTATCACCATATTAGGATTATCTTGAGCAAGGCGATAATTTACTAAAGATTCTCGAAGTGAATCATCTACAGCAAAAATACCGGAAATTTCAGCGTTTTTATCTCTAAATTGTAGATAAGTAAATTCGCCGTCGTCAAAAATTTTAATAGGTGCTATTTCTTCGCTGCCGCTAATATAGTAATTAAAGTTATATTTTTCAGGATGAGTAAGATCGGGACTGGCTAGGGAAGCAGAAAAAGTTTGCATATGACCGCTCATATTGTCATTTTCGTCATCCGGATAAAGAAACTTTACGTTAAAAACCATTTCAGGATCACGCATATCAAGAGTTTCGGCGGCATATAGTTCAAAGAAATAAGTTCGTTTATTAGTAATTAAAGTCATATTAGTAGTAGCGTCCGGTTCCATCGGTTTAATAAAAATCCTATGGCCGGCAGGTACTATTTGCCATGAAGTAGTATCTCCCATAGAAATACTGACTATTTCCTCATCTCTTGCTAGTTCTATACTTGCTTGATAGCCGTAATACCCTGTGAATTTGAAAACATCGTCAGGGTTATAAGTCATAACTCTTAGACGCGGGTCTCGACCTAGAGGTCGTGATATAGTAAGAGCAAATACATCTAATGTAAGTATTATAAAAGTACAAAATATTATTAGTTGCTTCATATTATTTCTGATTTTTATTCCTTAATAACTTTAGCTTGTAACTAGTAACGGTAAAATTGAAGGGTATATCAGGTGATGTACTTGTGCTGATCGAATCCATTATAAATCCGATTCTTGCTTCCCATACCATATTTTCTAAAATTTCACCCGTACTATTTTGTGCTAATGATTCAAAAGTAACAACTGCCGCGTTATCGTTTATATTGTTAATTGATAATATATTAATTGAGCGTCTATATAGTTTTTGATATCTTATGACCGGTGATAATGAGTTATCAATATTCATAAAATTAGCAAATTGCATATAAACAATACTCGTAGAAGCATTTTTGATAAAGGTAAATTGTTCTTTTAATATATCGTAATTATATTCTTCCCGTTGTTTTACATAATTCTGAAGCATAATATTTGCAACAGCGATATAAGGATTGGCGAGTGTTGAATGTTTAGTATTAGTAACGGTAGCTTGTTTTTCGGCATCATCTTTTATTAAATAACTTACTTTTTCGTTTATTGGTAGCAATATGTTGATATTTATACAAATTAAGGTTAATAATAAGGTAAAAATCGTGCATATTAAAAGCAGAAGACTTCTATGACTTAACGGTAAGATATACTTAAAATTATACCATTTTCTTGCATCAATAAAATATTCGCCGGATTTTATATATTCTTGTATTGCGTTGGTTAATGGGTCCATAATTACTAAATTAATATCTAATTTATTCTGTTTTAACTCTATCATAATTATTATAATATGATTATGATTTGTTAATTTAATGTTATTTAAGCTATAAAATAAGTTTATATTGTTGCTACAATACCAAATATTGTTTAACTTTAAAATTAAAATAAATAAATTATAAATTAAAATTATACAATAACAATTATTGATGATAGTTATTATGTTGTACTCGTCCCACTTGAAAAATTGGCGACTATATCTTTATAAGTCCGCAGGTAGCCACGTATTAAGTATACGCTCTGCTCTCAAGTTGAACTTCGTATAACTACTCTTTATTTACTTCAGAGTATAATAGTTTACAATCTTTTTAATATTTTTTTATATTTATAAATAGATTTTTTCAAAAAATGCTTGTGAACTATTGTATAGTAAGGTAATTTTAAAATAGTAACAAGATAATTTAATAATGTATAATTAGAATGTTAAAATCATTAAAGTTTCTATTAGTATTAATGATGCTTGCTCAATTACTGTCATGTACCCCTTCAGCTCCTTATGAAATTAAAAGCCCATGCGTTTCTGCTGATATAGATGATGGATCGAGTTTAAGCATAAATCCTTGTATAAGAAGACCGGTTAATTCAGTAAATATAGCATAAAAGTAATAGTTTTATGCAATAACAATGTAATAATAAAAATACTTTTGATATGAATAATATATTTGGCTTCTTTAAATCAAGTAACAACTCGAAAAGCGGTTCAGGAGATACACAAAATCAAGAAAGTGTTAAATCAGCTAATCCTTTAAAAATTACTCAGAATTGGTATGAAGAGCGATCCGATAAGTTAATTGTCCAACGTAACTTACTTATCATATTAATAATACTACTAACCATTTTTATGGTTATATCAACTTTAGTAATAGCATTTGTAGTAAAATCTAAACAGTTTGATCCTTTTGTTATTCAGCTTAATAGTAATACTGGACGTGCCTCGGTGGTAGAACCTATTTCATCACCGGTATTAACGGCGGATGAGTCTCTTACAAGGTATTTTATAAAGAAATACATAACAGCACGGGAAACATATAATCCAGTTGATTTTGCAACGATAGCTCGTACGACAATAAGATTATTTTCAACAAGCGGTGTTTATTATAATTATCTTGGTTATATAAGAAATAAAGATTTTGATCCTACGATAAAATATAAAGAAGATAATACTACATTTTTAGTAATAAAATCATGGTCAAAAATCGCAGCAGATAAATATATAGTTAGATTTTCCGTAAATGAAACATCAGGAAGCCAATTAGTTTATAATAAAATAGCGGTAGTAAGTTATGCTTATGTGCCTATGCAATTAACAGATTCAGAACTTGACATAAATCCGGTAGGGTTTCAAGTTAACGGATATAGGGTAGACGATGACAATAGTTAGATTTTATTTTTTAGTTTTTATATTATTAAGTGGTTTTACAGTACAACGAGAATGTCCACTTGTAGATGATCCATGTAATAATAGTAGTAATAATTATGTAGATGATTTATCTATAACTAAAGATAATAGAATAAAAACTTATATATATAATCCAAATGAAGTTTATTTATTAGTTTTGCATTTTGGCTTTCAATCGCATATAGAATTTGCTAAAAATGAAGAAATCCAAAATATAATTCTTGGGGATGCTTATGCTTGGAAAATAACTCCTTTGGCAAATAGATTATTTATTAAGCCCCTTGAAAAAGATATCCGTACAAATATGACTATTATAACTAATAAAAGAACTTATGAATTTGATATCGCTTCTACGGAACTTATGATGGGTAATGAAAGGGATTTAGTATATGTAATTAAATTTTACTATCCTAAGAAAAATGGTAATTACATGGCAAGGTTTTAATCGATGTCATTGTTGTGTAGATACGTCACTGCGAGGAAAAACTGTAAGTTTTGACGAAGCAATCTCAGGAGTTTGTTATTATTTCATGAGCTTGCCATACAGTCTACGACTGCTCGCAATGACGGAAAAACTGATTCACGCGGGGAATGAAAACAAAACACTTTAACTAATATAATTTAGATATGGCTGAAGAGCAAAATAATAATGATACCGGTTCTTTATCAGGAGCAGATGCTCCTGAAGTACAGAGAGAATTATCAAAAGTTTCAGTTAGCTTTAATAAGAGTATTGCGATAGTAGTCGTAATCTGCGGTATTTTTATATATATTTTTTATACTCTTTTTTTCGCTAATAAAAAAGAAGAAATACCGAAGACTCAAGTGCCGACTAATATTGTAAAACCTGTTACGGATGTTGATGATAATATTCCGGAGATTCCAAAGTTACCTGACCCTCCTAAGCTTGAGACGCCTACTGCTCCTCCACCACCTCCTCCTCCAGTAGTAGAAGTTCCGCCGGTCTTACCTCCTACTACTCCTGTAGAAGAGAATAAAGACAAAACGCTTCCATTGCCGCCGGTTTCGTTGCCTTCGACTTCAGGAACGTTAGTTGAGAGTGATGCAGAGAAGCAACGTCGTGAAGCAAAAAGAAAATCAGCTATAGTGTTAGTTGGTGGTGTAGAGCCTAAAAAAACACAGGAACAGATTACGACAGAAGCGACTTTTAAAGATCGCGGTGATATGTCTTTGGTTCTTGGACGCGGTAAATTAATTGATGCAGTACTTGAAACGGCAATAAATAGTGATCTTGGCGGTGAAATAAGAGCCATTATTAGTAGAGATGTATTTTCTGAGAAAGATAAAGTTATATTAATACCGAAAGGATCAAAAATATTCGGTAAATATGCAACCTCAACTGATGCGAGCAGTTATGGTAGAGTATCTATAATATGGGATAGAATAGATTTGACTAACGGTTATACTATAGAATTTGACTCCCCTGCAGTTGATAATTTAGGTAGACCTGGACTACAAGGTAGAGTTGATAATAAATATAAAGAACAATTTGCAAATGCCGTATTACAATCCGGCTTTAATATAGGTCTTGCTAAAGTTCTTGATAAGTTAGTGCCGCCTCCTATAGATTCACAGGCAGCAGCTACCAATAGTGCTACGGCAACACAATTGTTAAATACTGCTCAAACTATTGCGGCTAATACCGCTATGGATGCAAATACTAGGATAGTTACAATTTGTACTAATATACTTGCTGCTATTACCGATAAAACTTCGACTGCTTATACTACTATGACTCAAGCATGTACAACAGCACAAACTGCTTCTTCAGCGAATACTGCTGAGCAGAGACTTCAAACCTTAGTGCAGGCAGTTAATACGGCAGCTTCAAGTTTGCTTACTACTACCTCTATAGCATCGACTCCGACACAAGCACAACAAGCTTCTACTCAAGCTTTTACGGATGTGACGAATGTTGTACAAAATATGATAACTCAGCAGCAGTTTAAGCCGACGACAACGGTTAATCAAGGTACGCCGGTTAGAATATACGTTAATAAGGATTATAAATTCCCAAAAGCCGTTTTATTAAAGTCAAAGGTAATGAAATGAATGAAGAATTTGCAGCCTTAGAGACGTTTTTACTGCCTTTTAAAAATTTATTTGCTGAAGACGGTATTAACGAGATTATGGTTAATAAGCCTGGGGAAGCATGGGTTGAAAAAAAAGGCGATATATATTCTAAGCAAATACCGGAATTGGATAGTGAACATCTACTTTCATTAGGGCGTTTAGTCGCTCAATCTACCGAACAGATGATTTCGGAAGAAAAGCCTTTACTTTCCGCAACTTTGCCGAACGGTTATCGTATTCAAATAGTATTTCCTCCTGCTTGTGAGATAGGACAAATCATTTATTCTATAAGAAAGCCTAGCGGTATGAATCTAACTTTAGATGAATATGCTAAAATGGGAGCATTTGATGATACTGCAACAGAGAGTTTAGTAGATGAAGATGCAGTAATTTTAAATAATTTCTTAGCCGAAAAAAAGATTAAAGAATTTATTAGACATGCAGTTGTTTCAAAGAAAAATATCATAATTAGTGGCGGTACTTCAACCGGTAAAACTACTTTTACTAATGCTGCACTTACTGAAATACCTGCAATAGAAAGATTAATTACTGTAGAAGATGCTCGTGAGGTTGTGTTATCAAGCCATCCTAACAGAGTGCATTTACTTGCTTCCAAAGGAGGACAGGGACGCGCAAATGTTACTACTCAAGATTTAATAGAGGCATGTTTGCGTTTAAGACCGGATAGAATTATAGTAGGTGAGCTGCGAGGTAAGGAAGCTTTTAGTTTTTTGCGTGCTATTAATACAGGTCACCCCGGTTCAATATCAACACTGCATGCGGATAGTCCCGCTATGGCTATTGAGCAGTTAAAGCTTATGGTTATGCAAGCAGATCTTGGTATGCCGCCTGAAGAAGTAAAGAAGTATATTTTAACCGTTGTAGATATCGTTGTGCAGTTAAAACGCGGTAGCGGTGGGAAAAGATATGTTTCGGAAGTGTATTATAAGAAGAATAAAAACGCCGAAGGCATGGTGTAGACTCGTTTAATTTGAAAAATTGGCGTCGTTGTTTTATATTTTTTAATCCTCACGTACTAGTTGTACGCTGCAGCCAAAAAATATAAAACACCTTGCTCTTTTTCAAATTAAACTTCGTCTACCGCTTTCTACGCAATATGTATAATGTCATTCCTGCGAAAGCAGGAATCCAGTACTTTTTATTGTCATACCATGGCTTGACCACGGTATCTAGAAAAAAAATTTAAAAAGGACTAGACCGCGTGATCAAGTCACGGGGTGACATTAAAAGCGGCTGGATCCCCGCCTCTGCAGGAATGACATAGGCAGTTTAGTAGGAATATTAACAATATTAAGTAATAAGTAAAAACTAGGAATATCAATTCATGGAATGGCGCAAGATACTTAGAGTTACAAGAAATATATTCGGTCATGCTATAATTCATCCGGTTGTTATTTTTTGTACCATTTGGATAAGCGGTGCATTTGTTGCAATTTTTACTAATGAGGTTGGAGCTTTAGGTGTAGATATAAATGCTATAAATATTGCTTATAAGTGGGCTTACTGGCTTATTAACGTTTGGGGGCAGTTAAAAATTGCCGACTATAATTATTTAAAATTGAAGCTACTTGCATCTCTTCTTGGTCCTGCTATTGTTGTCGTAATATTTTACATTAAAAATTTTGAAAGAATAAAATCATTACAATTTTTTGAGCAACCGGAAAAAGTATATGGAGATGCTAGCTGGGCTAATCCGTCAGATATAGAGGCTGCTGGTCTTAGATCCAAAAAAGGTATGTTAATAGGTGTTGATGCCGGTGGATATTTTGTTGCAGACGGGTTCCAGCATGCTTTATTATTTGCTCCTACAGGTTCAGGTAAAGGTGTGGGTTTTGTGATACCTAACCTGTTATTTTGGAGTGATTCGGTAGTAGTACATGACATAAAGCTCGAAAATCACAGTTTGACGAGCGGTTGGCGTGAGAAACAAGGTCAGAAAGTTTTTGTATGGGAGCCTTCTAATCCCGATGGTATTACGCATTGTTACAATCCGATTGATTGGGTTAGTACTAAGCCAGGGCAGATGGTTGATGACGTGCAGAAAATTTCAAATCTTATAATGCCGGAAAAGGATTTTTGGAATAATGAAGCACGAAGTTTATTCTTAGGTGTAACTTTATATTTAATAGCCGATCCTACTAAAACTAAATCTTTCGGTGAAGTAGTGCGTACCATGAGAAGTGACGACGTAGTTTATAATCTAGCGGTCGTACTCGATACGCTTGGCGGTGTAATACATCCTGTTGCATATATGAATATTGCTGCGTTTTTACAAAAAGCAGATAAAGAGCGTTCGGGTGTAATATCTACAATGAACTCATCGCTTGAATTATGGGCAAATCCGCTTATTGATTCTGCTACTGCATCTTCTGATTTCAATGTACAAGAATTTAAAAAAGTCAAAACAACCGTATATGTAGGGTTAACACCCGATAATATACAGCGTTTACAAAAATTAATGCAGGTGTTTTATCAGCAGGCGACAGAATTTTTAAGCCGTAAAATGCCGGATTTAAAGGAAGAGCCGCATGGGGTAATGTTCTTGCTTGATGAATTCCCGACACTTGGAAAGATGGATACTTTTAAAGCCGGTATAGCTTATTTTAGAGGTTATAGAGTTCGGTTATTCTTGATTATTCAAGATACGCAGCAGTTAAAAGGAACATATGAAGATGCGGGAATGAACTCTTTCTTATCTAATGCAACATACCGTATTACTTTTGCTGCTAATAACTATGAAACGGCAAATTTAATATCGCAGCTTGTCGGTAATAAGACGGTAGAACAACGATCATTTAGTAAACCTTTATTTTTTGACCTTAATATTTCTACTAGAACCCAAAACGTTTCTCAAGTTCAAAGAGCTTTACTTTTACCTCAAGAAGTAATACAGTTACCGAGAGATGAGCAAATTGTTTTAATAGAATCCTTTCCGCCTATAAAATCTCGTAAAATTAAGTATTACGAAGATAAGTTTTTTACTAGTAGATTATTACCGCCGACTTTTGTACCTACTCAAGTACCTTTTGATCCTAGGGCAAATAATAATGAGGCTCAAGAAGAGACTGAAACAACAACTGCTCCGGAAAATAATGAGTAAGATCCAAAAATGCGTTCAGCTATTATTGATATCGGTTCAAATGCTTTAAGAGCTGTAGTTTATGAAAGTGATGAGCTTGGAGCTCCGGAAATTTTTAATTATAAATTTAGAAATTATCTTACAAATTTACTTAATTTAGATAATTTAGACGTAAAACATCAAACATATTTATCTCTACAATATCTTATCCATATTTTTACCAAACTGTCCGTTACTAATATTAGATGTGTTGCCACAGCTATACTTAGGGGGCATCCTAAAGCAGATGAATTCAAAGCTATAATTAAAAAGAGATTCAATATTGATATTGAAATTATCTCAGGTGAACGTGAAGCTTATTTAACTGCTGCCGGATTAATTTCCGGCATTAGTGATGCTTTTGGTATTGTAGCCGATCTTGGCGGTGGAAGTCTTGAGCTTGCTCAGATTGGAAATAAAAAAGTCGGTAAATTAAAATCATTGCCGCTTGGTACAAAAATTATTGCTAGTAGCAATTTTGGTGATGTTGGGCTGATTACTAAAATGCTAGAGGAAGAATTTGGAGCGGCACATCACCCTAATTTATATTTAATTGGCGGTGCATTACGTCTAATGAGCCGTATATATATGGAGTCTATAAATTATCCCCTTAAAAATTTACATAATTTTGAAATAAATCGTGTAGAGTTTGAGTTATATTTAGAGAAATTATCGCAAATCGATAAATTAAAGCTGAGTTATTACGAGCAGAAAGCCATAAATTATAATGCAGTTCTAGTAATAAAAGCGATGATTAAGGTATTTTCACCGGAAAAGATTATTATCTCAAATTACGGTTTAAAAGAAGGAGTAAGATTTGATTCGTTACCGTCTCATGAAACAGAAAAAGATATTATTTATGAGAGGGTGAAGAGATTAGTAAAATTTGATAGGAATATATGTAAAATTGAAAAATATATTGAAGCAGTACAATATCTTTTAATTAATTCCGATGCTACGACTCTTATTATTATTGAACTCGCTATAATGCTAGCACAATATAATAAAAATATTGATAAAACACTCAGAGCAAATTTTGTTTCAGAATTTATACTATCTTCAGATATTCCTTTTAGTCACAGACAGCGTCTTATGCTCGGCATTGCTCTTACGGTTACTTATACTGCTAAAACTGACATGCAGATTAATAAAATAGCTAAGAAAATGATTAGTAAAAATGATTATTACAACAGTCATATAATCGGTTATTATATAAAAATTGCTAGAGAAATTGATGGACCGGAATTCCAAGAACCTTCTTTTTCGATTAAATTAAAAGACGATAAATTTTTACAAATTAATGCTTCAAATATCTTGCCTAAACAAGTTTTTGAAAAGGTTTGTGAACGTTTAAAAGATATAAGTTCTGCTAGAAAAAATATTAGTTATAATTTTAGTGATTAATTGTTTTTTGGATCCCGTGGTCAATCCTATAGTACTAGACATTTTTTTAAAGATCCCGATGCCATCCCCGCGAAAGCGGGGATCCAGACTAAAAAATCTTTAATTTTAAAGATTTTTTATTACATAGTTTTTGTAAAATAAAGCTTTTTTTAAAAGCTTTATTTTACTGGATTCCCGCCTATGCGGGAATGACATAGAACAAAAATTGTCAGGTACTATAGGCCAAGCCATGGGATGACATCGAGTGTGTTTTCCGGTCTACACAACAAGACATTCCTGCTTTCGCAGGAATGACATCGAAATCTTTTTAAAAACTGTCCGGTACTATTATTTTAAGCTCTCTTAGTCTATCTCCCAAATCATTATATAATCCTGAAAACAACAAATATATTAGGATATATGATAAAAAATTATTGGAAAAAGTTTTGGAAGAATAGTACTACCAAATCACAAAATTTTATTAAACTAAACGACATTGCATACGGTAATTTAAAGAGAGTTAGAGTAGGCACTGAAGCTTATCGTGAAAATGTTATAGTATATAGATGTATTAATTTAATTGCCCAATCGGCGGGGCATGTGCCGTGGAAAGTGCTTAAAACTAGAACCGGAGAAGTAATGTCAGACCATCCGGTACATTATTTATTAAAAAGACTGAATCCTGAAAAAGCCGGTGCGGATTTTTTTTTCAGTGAGCTGATTGCAAGCAAATTATTATTCGGTAATAGTCATATTTTATCAACTCTGGGTTCATATCCTAAAGCAATTTATTTACTACCGGCTCTTGCTACTGAGCTTGTTATAGAACATGACAATTTAGTTGCTTATAGATATAAAAGTAGCAAAGGTGATAGGATTTATAAGATTGATCATATAGCTAAGATGAGTAGAGTCTTGCATCTAAAAAACTATCATCCTCTAGATCAGCATTACGGGTTATCCTGTTTAGACTCCGCTTCGCTTCCTATAGATTTACATCAACAATCTTCTTATTGGAATCATTCATTATTACAAAACGGGGCGAGACCTTCCGGTGCATTAATAGTAAAAGATAGTAACGGTTATCTTAGTGATGAACAGTTTGAGAGGTTACAAACTCAATTATCAGAGAAATTTAGCGGTAATAGTAATGCCGGTAAGCCTTTGCCGCCTGAAGGAGGGTTTGGCTGGCAAGAAATGAGTATCAACCCAAAGGATATGGATTTCATTGAATCTAAAAACTCTGCGGCAAGAGAAATATCTTTAGCATTTGGAGTGCCGCCGCAGCTGCTTGGTATTAATGGTGATAATACCTACAGCAATATGCAGGGAGCACGCCTTGCTTTATGGGAAGAAACGCTAATCCCTTTACTTGATAAAATTGCGGATAGTATGAGTAATTGGTTTTCATATCTTTTTAAGGAAGATATTATTATTGATTTTGATCGTGATTCTATATCTGCATTAACCGAAAAGCGTGAAAATTTATGAGCTAAAATCTCTAATGCTAATTTCATGACTTTAAATGAAAAAAGAGCTTTTGTCGGATTTCCACCGATTATAAACGGTGATAGATTATGACTAAAGATATTAGCGATACGTTAAATAATTTGTATGACCTTATAGCGAGACTCATTATTCTACTCGAAGATGCATTAGTACGTATTACGCTGCATAGAAATGAAAATAAGATACCAAAAATGTTACTGAAACCTTAAATAAACTAGCTAACTTAATAGTACAGTTAAATAAATTATCTAATAGCCGTATAAGCTCGGAAAATTCAAAAATAGATGAAAAAGATAAAATGATAATAGATAATTTTTTAGAAAATTATAACTTAAAAAATCTTTTTTAGAAATGTTCACAGAACCTAATATCTTATCTAATTTTAACCTCCTGATTAATATGTTAATAGACTAAAACCTAATGTTGTAAAAACACCTCATCAATTCAATAAATATATCATTACTTTACATAAAAATTAATAAATTAAAGGGTTTTAATATAAAGTTTTAGTCAATAAATCAACTATAAGGTTAAGAGTTATGAGGAAAAAATCTAGAATATTAAAAAGTTTTCTAGCAACCGCATCAATATTAGGTCTGTCATTGACCATACCGGTAAATGAAATATATGCAGCAGCTGTTAGTCAAATGGTTGGGGGATGTTAATCTTAATAATCCGAATGCTAATTTTAATCCACCATTTGTTGATGGAAATACTATTGAAGTGATTAATTCCGGTAATATAACTGTATCAAATAGCGGTACTCATAATATAGGTGCTATACGAGCTGACCAAGAAGTAACTACAATATCGGTCGGTAACGGTAGCACGGATCTAGCTATAAATCTTACAATTGGTTCAATGTCCGGTGTTGTAAAGGGTTTAAATATTACAAGATTTAATAATGCTACTAATATAAATATTACTTTAAATGGTAATGCAGGGGGTGGCAATATTCCTCTAGTAAATGATTATAGCGCATTACAACAGGTATCATTTACCCAGATGGGTGGAGGGATAGTGCAAATAGTATTAATTTGAATATTAATGCCCCAGTAACTCTAAATAGCACCTTTTACACAAGTGCATCCTCAGAAACAATAAATGTAAATAACGATGTTATAATAACTAAGACTACTACAGCCAATGGTGCCGGAAATATACATTTTAATCTTTCCAAAGGTCAATCACTTACTTTGTCTGCTGTTGATCCTATTCAAGATGCGCCAAATACAGGGAGAGTAAGGTTTAATTTTATAGGTGCAAATTCTGTCTTAAATATAAATGGTAATGGTACTACAATTAGAGGAGCAATAACTGACGGTTTAAATGGAACATTAAATGTAAATGCCGGAGTTACTACGGCTACTGATCCAACGATTACTACCATTCAAGAAACTAATATTGCAGATAATGTTACTTTCAATGTTGATAGTATTAATAGTGATATAGATTTATTAAATAATGGAACAAGTATAGCGTTTAAAGGAGCAAGTTCAGAGTTAGATTTAATAAATACTGGTAATGCGGATAAGCAGTTTACGTTATATGCCAACTTAAATCCATCGGATGCAGAAGATGAATACGGTATAGTAAGAATAGAGGCAACTACAAATAATCTTACTATAGCCAATAATGGAGGTCCTTATACAATAGGTCAGGATAATACACATCGCCTTAAAGAGCTTGAAGTTAAAGGAGCGGGTAGTATTGTAATTGATAATACTATATTTACAAAGCGATTTAACATGAATAGTACCGGACAGGTGACTCTTAATCAAATATTAGATTTAGGGGCAGACGGAGCTGTACTATTTAATGCTGATGGTCAGTTAACTTTAG
>NZ_MXAX01000292.1:0-3562 GCF_019249195.1 Rickettsia sp. TH2014
TTTTTTATATCTACGCAACAAGGCCTTGCGAGGAGCCATAGGCGTTGTTGCATGGTCCGGTTTTTCTCCTTTCATCCCGTGATTTATTCACGGGAACCAGTTAAAAATATCAATATTATTGATATTTTTAGTTGTTTTCTGGATACCGTGGTCAAGCCACGGTATGACACCGAGTGCGTTTTTCGATCCATGCAACAAAGCCGAAAATAGATAAACGATTATATAGTAATAACTTAAAAACAATAATATTTATGAACGATTCAAGGAAAACAAAAATTTCTAAAGACTTAGCAGAAGTACAAGAGCATTATCAAGATTATCCTTATCCTTTCAGAGACCCAAATCAAGAAAAAGAACGTTTACTTGCAATTTGCGGTGAGTTCTTAGGAGAATTAAACCATTTTCTATATAAAGGAAAAGAAAATTTTAATAATGGATTTAAATGCTTAATAGCGGGCGGCGGCACCGGTGATTCGACTATTTATCTTGCCAAGCAGTTAAAAGATAAAAAAATGCCGAGATAATATATCTAGATTTTAGTAAACCTAGCATGGAAGTAGCACAAAAACGTGCAGAAGTACGAGGACTTAAAAATATTAAATGGATTAATGATTCAATATTAAATATACCTAATTTAAAACTTGGAAAATTCGATTATATAAATTGTACCGGTGTGCTTCATCATTTAGCAAATCCTGATGAAGGTTTAAAAAATCTAAAAGATTCTTTAAAACCGACCGGCGGTATGGGTTTAATGGTATATGCTAAATACGGACGTACCGGTGTTTATCAAATTCAGGATTTAATGAAAATGATAAATAAAGATACTAAAAACCGTGTCGAAGAAGTAATGAACGGGAAGCTAATTCTAGATAATTTGCCTGCTACTAACTGGTATAAAAGAGGTTGGGAATTATTTTCAGACTACCAAAATTTCGGTGACATTGGAGTTTATGATATGTTCCTGCACAAACAGGATAGAGCCTATTCCGTTCCTGAGTTATATGAATTCGTAGAAAAAGCAGGCTTAAATTTTGTTGATTATCTTGATCCTTTAGAGAAAATTTTATTAAGACCGGAAAATTATGTAAAAGATTTTTCACTTCTACAAAAAATTAAAAAGATGGATAAAGTAACTAGAGAAGCAATTTCTGAAATACTTACCGGTAATATTATTAAACATTCATTTTACGTATCAAATCAAAAAGATAGTGTAGCCTCTCTTGATGACCTTGATAATATACCGTACTTCCATAATATTGCCAATTTTGCTAAACAAATTTATGAGCATTTGGAATCTAATCCTTCAGCAGTAAATAATGTTATTAATTTTACTATTAATAATGGGATATTAAATAATGTTAATATCTCAATGTCGATATTTAGAAGCACTAAATATATTTTTAAATATATGGTAGAAGAGAAAAGTTTAAGAGAAATATTTGATGCGGTACGCAGCGAATTAAACCAAGAAATAAGCAATGAAGCATTATTAAACGAAGTTAAAAACGTTTTCACTCCATTACTTAATTCAAATGTATTATTATTAAAATCAAAGGATTTGTAGAGTATACGTGGATTAGTTTATCCAAACGCCCTTGATGTCATACCCTGGCTTGTCCAGCTTTGTTGCATGGCTTGGTTTCCGTCATTGCGAGAAGAATTACGTAGTAATTCGACAAAGTAATCCAGTTAAAAATTTTGATTTACAGAATTTTTTAATTATTTTTCTGGATTGCAACAATGCTTCGCTCCTCGCAAAGCAGTGTTGCGTGGATCGGTAAAACCTTCTGTGTCACCCCGTGGCTTGACCAGGGGTCTATAAAAACAATAAAAAATACTAATATTTTAGTATTTTAACTGGATTCCGTGGTCAAGCCACGGGATGACAGAGGCGAAATTGATCCACACAACAATACCTGCTCGCAATGACGATTTGGGTTGACAATGCGCTATTACGTTGTTAGTATGCTTTTACATACATAAACAATTCTTATAAGCTAACAAGATAAATAATTCTTCAAACCGCAAGAATAAATAAAATTTTCTAAAAATCTAATTTGATTCCTAATTTTAAATAAGTATATTACTTACCTTTAAACTTAATTGCTAACTCAACTTTTCAATTATAATCTATTAATAATAAAATAATGAACACAACTAATAAAGAATCTACAGAAGAACTTAACAATACCGAATCCAATAACAATCATAATAATTTTGCAGAGCACGGTAATATTATTAATTTAAAACAATTAAAACGTAAATTACCAGAGGAACTACAAGCTCAAGCAGAAGAATTAAAAATTGAAAATATTAATTCATTACTTAAACAAGAATTAGTTTTTGCAATTTTGAAAAAATCCGTAGAGCAGGGAGGTTTAATAGTTGGCGAAGGGGTACTTGAGGTATTACCTGACGGGTTTGGTTTTTTACGTTCACCGGAAGTAAACTATTTAGCAGGTCCTGATGATATTTATATTTCTCCTAGTCAGATTCGTCGCTTTGGTCTGCGCACCGGTGATACTGTAGAAGGTCAGATCAGAGCTCCAAAAGCCGGAGAACGTTATTTTGCTTTACTGAAAGTCAATAGAGTAAATTTTGAAGACCCTTCTAAAGCTTATCATCGTGTTCATTTTGATAATTTAACTCCCTTATATCCTGATGAAAAATTAGGATTAGAACTTGAAAATAATAGTAAAGATAGTAAGGATTTTAGTACACGGGTTATTGAACTTGTTGCCCCTATGGGTAAAGGACAACGTGCATTAATAGTAGCGCCGCCTCGTACAGGTAAAACCGTATTATTACAAAATATAGCACATGCAATTACAACTAATAATCTGGAAGTATTTTTAATAGTACTGTTAATAGACGAAAGACCTGAAGAAGTAACCGATATGCAACGTTCCGTGCGTGGAGAGGTTGTTAGCTCTACTTTCGATGAACCGGCAAGTAGGCACGTGCAGCTTGCAGAAATGGTTATCGAAAAAGCAAAGCGTTTAGTAGAACATAAAAAAGATGTGGTAATTTTAGTAGATGCGATAACACGACTCGCTCGTGCTTATAATACCGTAGTGCCGTCATCAGGGAAAGTATTAACGGGCGGTGTTGATGCTAATGCACTACAAAGACCGAAAAGATTTTTCGGAGCAGCAAGAAATATCGAAAACGGCGGTTCGCTTACTATAATCGGTACGGCTTTAATTGAAACCGGTTCTCGTATGGATGAAGTAATTTTTGAAGAATTTAAAGGTACAGGTAATTCCGAGATAGTTCTAGACCGTAAGATTGCCGATAAGCGTATTTATCCGGCTATTGATATAACTAGATCAGGAACTAGAAAAGAAGATTTATTAGTAGATAAAATAATATTAAATAAAATGTGGGTTCTTCGTCGTATTATCGATCCGATGGGTAGCAGTGAGGCAATAGAATTTTTACTCAAAAAACTTGAACATACTAAAACTAACGGTGAGTTTTTTGAGATGATGAAGAGTCCTGAACGTCCTAAAAACGGTTTATAGTCGTACCGTCATTGCGAGAAAAAATTGAAAATTTT
>NZ_MXAX01000293.1:0-12027 GCF_019249195.1 Rickettsia sp. TH2014
ATAATTTTTATAATGTCTGTAAGATTAAATCTTGACTTCTACAACTGCTGCCGCTCCTCGCCTTGTGGATTCCTTGCTCTTTTTGAAGTTGTGTCGCAGTATACTACTGTTCATTTTACTTTGAAGTATAATGGTGATGTTGTTTTTAGTTAAGGCGTTGTTGCGTGGATCGGCAAACCTACTCAGTGTCATACCGCGACTTGTTCGCACAACTGTCCGAAGTTAAAATGAACAAAAGCCATTTAATAGCTAAAAATGGTATTTTTAACGTAAAACATTAAAAATACTACCAGCAATAGTTGTAAAAACAATTGCTTATTCTACTTATTTTTCAGCTTCGGACAGTTGTGCGGCTTGTTTGCGGTATCCAGAAAAATAATAAAAAAATTCTGTAAACTAGAATTTTTTTCTTCCTTGCTTCGTCGAACTACTTCGTAATTTTCCTCGCAATAACGTTAATTTATTAACTACTCTGCTTTTAATTAGCAATACCTCCCAAAGAGCTTCTAGAAAAGTATTGCAACACTAATTTTTCTCTCTATAATAACTGTATGTTGAATTTATGAATATGCAAATATTAACTTTCCAGTCTTTCTTTACTACTACAACCGGTTCAAGCCGGTAACAATATTTCTATATCTTTCTTTTAATTATATCCACCCTTTTAAATTAACTAATTATTATTAGGTAAGTTTTATGTTTAGTAAAATACCACTTATTTTAATGGCTATTATCATAGCTATCATATTGTTAAACCCACTAATGAGTCTAGAAGTAAAAAGGTTATTATATTCAATAAGTCAATCTATAAAATCTACAATTAGATTATTTCTTCCTTTAATTATTTTTGGCTTACTTTTTAAATCTGTTGTAATGCTAGCCAAAGATGCAACACGTATAGTTTTCTTAATATTATTACTAGTGCGTGGGTCTAATTTTGTTCTACTTTCATAAGTCATTATGTAGGTATATACATATACCAATTCGATTTATCAATGATTTCTCCTATAGAAAATGATAGTTTAAAGCCTTTATGGTTACTTAATTTTCCTAATATTATTTCTAATGATAAAATCGTATTTAGTAGTATTATCTTAGGCTTTATATCCTCAAAATTTTGTGCTGAGATTGCAATTGGAGTGGCTTTCAAGATGGAAGCATTTGTTGCAAAAATATTGTGATTGTTTATCTATATAATTCCCTTATTTATAATGGGCTTTATCGTAAAATTACAGTTTGATGAAGTATCAGGTATAATTATTAAAGATTATATGTTCATTTTTGTGACAATCGCATTTGCTTAGTTTGGTTATATCTTTCTTGCTTATTTTATTCTAAGTAACTGTCGAGTTAAGGAATTCATAGCTAGCCTCAGTAATATGATGCCAGCATCTATAAGTGGATTTAGTGCTATGTCTAGTGTTATAAGTATGCCACTTAGTATAATAGGAGCGGAAAATAATACAAATAATAAAGCACTCGCTCGTACTGTTGTACCAATAACGGTAAATATTCATCTTGTTTGCGATTGTTTCGCTATACCGATTTTAGCTTATGCTATACTAAAAAGTTATGGATTAGCTGAACCTACTTTATTTAATTATCTTATTTTTGCTTTTTATTTTGTATTGGCAAAATTTTCAGTAGCCGCTATACTAGGTGGAGGAATTATTGTAATGCTTCCTATACTTGAACAATATCTAGGTTTTAATACTAATATGATGTCTCTGATTACAGCTCTTTATATCTTGTCTGATCCTGTAATCACTTGTGCTAATGTTTGAGGAAATGGTGCTTTTGTTAAACTGCTAGATAATATATATAGTGTAACTCAGAAAGCTTAGATTAGGTTTCTCAAAATATTCTAAGTTCTTGCGTGTGGAAAATTAAATTATTTGTATTTTTAGATATTTTTAAGCGGAAATTAATAAGAACGCAAGAACCTAATATCTCTTTTTCTTTTGAAGTAATTGTTGCATTATCTATATTTGATGAAATACATATTTGTATCCCTAGAATTGTTATTTTTTGTGAAGAATTAGTTAATTTTTGAACTGGAGCTCAAATATTAATTAGATAATTGATTTAAAAGAGAAAAAGCATATAATCTTTGTGTAGGAAATTATATATTGAGCAATAAATTATGATGTGGTTATTAATTGCGATTGGTTTAACCGTTTCGGTTCTTATTATAGGGGTAGTGTCGATGGCTATCGGTGGAAAGTGTGATAAGAAATTTAGTTCAAAGTTAATGACTTTAAGAGTTTTTTTTCAGGCAGTTGCTATATTTTTATTGATTATAATATATTTTTATAAAGTTAATTTATAAATTATAAATGCCTGAAAATAACTACTTAATTTATTTCTCCCATCTCTTCACGTATTTCTTCCCATTTGTCTAGAATTTCTTCTAATGTAACTTCTTCGACTTTTTTTTCTTCATCTTCAAAGTCCTTTAAATCTCTAATCAGTTTCTCTAGCTTTAATAATGAAATTTTTTTTTCATTATAGTGATCGCTACAATGTTCTTCGAGTTGTTCGGCAATTTCTTCAATATCACCCCAATGCATTGATATTCCTCCTTAATTTTATGCAAGCCTTATTTATTAACATGTTATCTGATATTTGCTATTATTTTCACTAAATATTATTAATTCGACAAATTATTGCAAATAGGTGAGATTATTATGCAACTATTGCCGGAATTAGGCAGGTTTGCTTTCTTTACATTTTGGTGGCTTTATGGTATATTAAAATAAAATATTAAGATTTAATTATGTCAATATTACCGATAGTAACGGCACCTGATGAAAGATTAAAGCAGAAATCTCAGCCGGTTTTAGAGTTTACAGATCAAACACGAAAATTTATGGATGATATGGTTAAAACTATGTACCATGAGGACGGGGGAGGGCTTGCTGCCGTGCAGGTGGGAGTATTAAAACGTATTATGGTAATTGATATAAAGGATCATGATCCGATAGAAAGACCAAAGGATTTTTATCCGCTTTTTATAGTGAATCCTGAAATAATAGAAAAATCAGAAGAGCTAATTACGGCTAATGAAGGTTGTATCTCAGTACCGGAGCAACGTATTGAGGTGGCAAGACCGGAATCTATAAAGATTCGGTATTTAGACTATCATGGTAAATCACAAGAGCTTAAAGCAAATGATTGGCTTGCAAGAGTTATACAGCATGAGTATGATCATTTAGAAGGTAAGCTTATGATTGATTATTTAAGTAATTTAAAACGCGATGTAGTACTTCGTAAGCTCAAGAAACTTAAAAATAATATAGTGTGAAAGTAATCTTTATGGGAACGCCTGAATTTGCAGTTCCCGCCCTTAAAAAACTTATAACTCATCACGAAGTTAAAGCTGTTTTTACACAGCAACCTAAAGCTAAGGGTAGAGGACTTAACTTAGCTAAATCTCCAATACACCAATTAGCATTTGAGCATCAAATTCCTGTTTATACTCCTTCTACACTTCGTAATGATGAAACAATAAATCTAATTAATAAGATTAATGCGGATATTATAGTTGTTATTGCATATGGTTTTATTGTGCCGAAAGCTATATTAGAGGCTAAAAAATACGGCTGTCTTAATATCCATCCATCCGATTTGCCTCGTCACAGAGGAGCGGCTCCTCTGCAGCGTACTATTATAGAGGGTGATCGGAAAAGTGGTGTATGTATTATGCGTATGGATGCAGGGCTTGATACGGGTGATATATTGATGAAAGAAGATTTTGATTTAGAAGAAAGGACAACATTGGAGGAATTGCATAATAAATGTGCTAATTTAGGAGCTGAATTACTAATAAAAACACTTGCAAATATTGATAATATAGTACCGATAAAACAGTCAAGTGATGGCGTTACGTATGCTCATAAATTAACTAAAGAAGAAGGAAAAATTAATTGGCATGAATCCGCATATAAAATAGATTGTAAAATAAGAGGGATGAATCCCTGGCCCGGAGCATATTTTAGTTATAATGATAAAATAATTAAAATCCTTGAAGCAGAATATTTAAATGCGGAGCATCACTTTACTTCCGGCACCGTTATTAGTGATAAGCTGGAAATAGCTTGTGGAAGCGGTATATTACGAGTGAAAAAACTTCAGCAAGAGAGTAAAAAAGCTTTGAATATAGAAGAATTTTTACGTGGTACAAATATTTTAAAAGATACAATATTAAAATAATTAGGGACCACAAATCTAAACAAAAAGCCAACAAAGCCTACTTTAAAAAGAGGTTAAAATAACTTTAAGCCCTCTCATGAGAAATAAAATTAAAATTATTTGAAATTAGTGTTTGACAAGCTTTAAAAATGTAGATATAAAATCATCACGCAAGGTTTGAAACTTAAAACTTTGTAGCTGTTTGAAAAGTTGATAAAGCTAAAAAACTAAATACACCGCGATAATAAAAATTTATATCGTGAGTTGATACTGAAAATAATTGCGAAATTAATTCTGTATGCATCGTGTAATCTCAAGTTAAAAGCGTTAAGTAAATATAATAAGAGCATTTGGTGGATGCCTTGGCACTAGAAGGCGATGAAGGACGTAATACGCTGCGATAAGCTTCGGGGAGTTGCGAATAAACTTTGATCCGAAGATTTCCGAATGGGGAAACCTACCTAATTTATTAGGTATTGTATAGTGAATATATAGCTATATGAGGCAAACCCAGCGAACTGAAATATCTAAGTAGCTGGAGGAAAGGACATCAACCGAGACTCCGTTAGTAGTGACGAGCGAACGCGGACCAGGCCAGTGACTTCAAAAAAATAACTAAAACAACATGGAAAGGTTGACCATAGAAGGTGATAGTCCCGTATAGGTAAAAAGTTTGAAGTCCTTGAGTAAGGCGGGACACGTGAAATCCTGTTTGAACATAGGGGGACCACCCTCTAAGCCTAAGTACTCTCTAGTGACCGATAGTGAACAAGTACCGTGAGGGAAAGGTGAAAAGTACCCCGACAAGGGGAGTGAAATAGTACCTGAAACCAAATGCTTACAAGCAGTCGGAGCAAGCGTATTTATATGTCTTGTGACGGCGTACCTTTTGTATAATGGGTCAGCGACTTAGTTTATCTAGCAAGCTTAAGCCGTTAGGTGTAGGCGTAGCGAAAGCAAGTCTGAATAGGGCGTTTAGTTAGATGAATTAGACCCGAAACCGGGTGATCTAGCCATGGCCAGGTTGAAAGCGGAGTAAAATCCGCTGAAGGACCGAACCCACTACTGTTGAAAAAGTAGGGGATGAGCTGTGGTTAGGGGTGAAAGGCCAATCAAACTCGGATATAGCTGGTTCTCCGCGAAATCTATTTAGGTAGAGCGTTATAGCGATTACCGTCGAAGGTAGAGCACTGAATGAGCTAGGGGGTCCCACAGACTTACCAAACTCAATCAAACTCCGAATGTCGACGAGTACAGCATAGCAGACAGACTATGGGTGCTAAGGTCCATAGTCGAGAGGGAAAAAGCCCAGACCGCCATCTAAGGTCCCTAAATCATGACTAAGTGTTAAAGGATGTGAGAAGACCAAAACAACTAGGATGTTGGCTTAGAAGCAGCCATCATTTAAAGAAAGCGTAATAGCTCACTAGTCTAAATAAGTTTTCTTGCGCCAACAATGTAACGGGGCTCAAGTCATGTACCGAAGATGCGGATTTGCACTAAGTGCAAGTTGGTAGCGGAGCGTTCCGTAAGCCTGTGAAGGTAAACCGTAAGGCTTGCTGGAGGTATCGGAAGTGAGAATGCTGACATAAGTAGCGATAAAGAATGTGAGAAACATTCTCGCCGAAAGTCCAAGGGTTCTTGCGTAAAGTTAATCTGCGCAAGGTTAGTCGGCCCCTAAGATGAGGCTGAAAGGCGTAATCGATGGGAATCAGGTTAATATTCCTGAACCTGAAGGATGTGACGAAAATAGTAAATTGTACAGTCTTATTGGATTGATTGTGCAGTGAATATTTTCCAGGAAACAACACCTTCATTATAGACCGTACCCGAAACCGACACAGGTGGACAGGTAGAGTATACCAAGGCGCTTGAGAGAACGATGCTGAAGGAACTAGGCAAATTGCATCTGTAACTTCGGAAGAAAGATGACCTGTATATGGGCAACCATGTGCAGGTGGCACAAGCTAGGGGGTAGCGACTGTTTATTAAAAACACAGGGCTCTGCAAAGTCAATAGACGACGTATAGGGTCTGACGCCTGCCCAGTGCTGGAAGATTAAAAGGAGGGGTGCAAGCTCTGAATTGAAGTCCCAGTGAACGGCGGCCGTAACTATGACGGTCCTAAGGTAGCGAAATTCCTTGTCGGGTAAGTTCCGACCCGCACGAATGGCGTAACGATTTCCCCACTGTCTCCAGTATCGACTCAGCGAAATTGAATTCTCCGTGAAGATGCGGAGTTCCCGCGGTCAGACGGAAAGACCCCGTGAACCTTTACTATAGCTTTGCACTGGTGTTAGGAATCAGATGTGCAGGATAGGTGGGAGACTACGAAGCGAAGGCGTCAGCCTTTGTGGAGTCACCCTTGAGATACCACCCTTTTGGTTCTTGACATCTAACCGAGATCCTTGAATCAGGATCCGAGACAATGCATGGTGGGTAGTTTGACTGGGGCGGTCGCCTCCCAAAGAGTAACGGAGGCGCGCGATGGTTAGCTCAGGTTGGTCGGAAATCAACTTTTAGAGTGCAATGGCATAAGCTAGCCTGACTGCGAGTCTGACAAGACGAGCAGAGACGAAAGTCGGCCATAGTGATCCGGTGGTCCCGAGTGGAAGGGCCATCGCTCAACGAATAAAAGGTACTCCGGGGATAACAGGCTGATGATTTCCAAGCGTCCATAGCGACGAAATCGTTTGGCACCTCGATGTCGGCTCATCACATCCTGGGGCTGGAGAAGGTCCCAAGGGTTCGGCTGTTCGCCGATTAAAGTGGTACGTGAGCTGGGTTTAGAACGTCGTGAGACAGTTCGGTCCCTATCTGCCGTGGGTGTAGGAAGTTTGAGAGGATCTGCCTTTAGTACGAGAGGACCGAGGTGGACGTACCCCTGGTGGACCAGTTGTCGTGCCAACGGCACAGCTGGGTAGCTAAGTACGGAAGGGATAACCGCTGAATGCATCTAAGCAGGAAACCCACCTCAAAACTAGACTTCCCCATTAGAGCCGTGGAAGACCACCACGTTGATAGGTCAGGTGTGGAAGCACAGTAATGTGTGTAGCTAACTGATACTAATAGCTCGATTGATTTACTTTGCTGTGAGATTACATATGCATATAGTGTTAATTCTATAAAAATGTAGTGTCAACTCACAAAGTTATCAGGTTAAATTAGCTTTATCAATGAATAAGATGTTGTTGTATGACCAATGTCATACCGTGGCTTGACCACAGTATCCAGGAAACAACTTGTAATAGATATTAGTTATATATTTTTTTGGATTCCGTGAATAAATCACGAGATAATGTCTAGTGACTTCCATTAAGTTGATACTTGTGTGGAAAAGCAGAAATCTAGAAAAGGTCATGCAGCAACATTAACAGCAAACTATAATACAAATCTATCTTTTTAAAAGTTTGTATTGCTAGCTTGGTGGTTATAGCATGAGTGCAACACACGATCCCATCCCGAACTCGAACGTGAAACCTCATAGCGCTAATGGTACTATGTCATAAGGCATGGGAGAGTAAGTCGCTGCCAAGCTTGCAATGCAAATTTTTAATTATCTTCTTTTCTCTTTATGAGATATTTTATATTCATAATTCTCTTCCTCTTCTATATTAGTAATGCTTATGCATTAAAGAATTAAACATCAACTTATTTCCATAGAATCGCTAAAATCTAACATAGAAATTAAAAAGTTATTTAAAGAAAAAATACTGAACAATTTATTTTAGAGTTACCAAATGGCACAGTAATTAATAAAGGTGGAATTTTAACTCAAGAAGGTTATATTCTACAAGATACTCAAACAAGCTCAGGTGATCAACATCGTTTATTAAATAAGAAACGAGATATTAATACAGAAAATCCTTTATATTTTAATGGAAAATTAGCAGTAGTTTCATCTTCTGGTTCTGAAAATTGGTATCATTGGCTGCTACAAATTTTGCCTAGATTAATTATATTAAAAGAATCGGATCTTGAATATGACCGTATCTATATTAATAATTTAAAATATTCATGGCAAATTAAGTCATTAGAAATAGTATTAAATTATTTAAATATACCGGAAGATAAGCTTTTTGTAGTAAATAGCGATTGTATAATTCAAGCTACTAGACTAATTGTTCCATCTGTACCGTTTATTCCGGTAAAAGGTATAATTTTGCCTTTATGGTTAAAAAGAGATTTAAGAAATTTTTTTATTAAAGATAATAGTAAAGCATACGATAAAATATATATTTCTCGTAAATACACTTCTACCCGAAAAATAGTTAATGAAGAAGAATTAATAGAAAAAATTGAGAAACTTGGTTTTATGGCAATATATCTAGAGCTATCCTCCCCGTATAAACAGGCCCAGCTTTTTAATAAAGCAAAAATAATAGTTGGACCGCATGGATCAGGATTTGCTAACCTTATTTTTTCGACTCCAAAATGTAAACTAGTAGAGATTGATCATGGTACAACTCCTCCTAGAAGTTTTTATAAAAGAATGGCAAATTATATGTCATGTGATTATTATCCTTTTTACGTAGATCAGACAACAGAAGAGTATTTAGAAGACGATATAAAAACCAATATTGATGAATTTATTAAATTTCTTAGGCCTATCTGTAAATAAATTTTAATTAGTAATTAAAGAGCTTTTTTAGCGAAAATTGATAAGATTTTTGAAAGAATATATTCATATTTCAAGCTCTTAAGGAAGTTAATTCTTAAAGTCATTCTCTAGCAAATAAGATTCGCTATTCATTTCATTTAGTCTTGAAATAGTTCGTTTGAATTCTGCGGCTCGTGCTGAACCTTGATATATTTTACTCGGCTTATCTTCTAGGCTCATAAATAAAAGTATTTTATAGAAATAGGCATTATCGATAAAATTGATAAATCTAACCGCTGTATTTGTATCATCAGATGGAATGATTTGAACGTTCTTAACTATAATAACGTTGAAATTTTGACAAATATTAACATAATCGATATAGCTTAAGTTTCTTGCAAATAATTCGTTATAATCTGTGACTAATATTCTTTTATGCACTTTTTGAAACGATATTTCTCTACCTAGAACCTGTATATTTTGAGAAATAAGATTATTATCACTAATATCTGTAATAATTTTTTCAAGTTTGTTTTGGTTTTCTAAAGTTAAGGGATAAATTATCCTTGCCCCTTTAACTCCTAAAGCCTTATCAAACCTGTAATCATGGTGATTATCTAGACATTTGACATAAAAGCTATTGTTGATTACTTTTATAAAAGGTACAAAAGATTCTCGCTGTAACCCATCTTTATAAAGATTATTAGGTATTGTATTAGAGGTGATAAAAATAAAAATATTCTGCTTTATTAATTCATTAAATAATCTACCGATTATCATTGCATCGGTGATGTCTTTAATTTCAAACTCGTCTATTCCAAGTACTCTAGTTTTTTTAGCATAATCTTTGGCAATTTTAGGGATGATATCTTTTTGATTTTCTGTCTGTAATTTATGCATAGATTTATGTACTTCCTGCATAAAGTTCTGATAATGTATTATCATTTTAGGTGTGGTTAATTCTTCAAAAAAAGAATTCATCAGCACAGTTTTACCGCTGCCCACCGGACCGTATAAATAAATTCCGCTTTTTAAATTGTTTTGATTAAAGAATTTGAATAAACTGTTAGGCTTATTAAGTTCTGCTACAAGCTGTTTTAATTCTTCTAGTAAAGCAGCTTGTTTTGCATCTAATGTTAATGAAGTAGGGGATTTGCTCATCCAAAATATTTTTTATCTAATTTGTTATAGGTTTTTTCTAAAATCGGTAGGTATGTTTTAATATTTTCAAAAACTTGTTTTGCATCCTCATATTTATAAACATGAGAAGTATTATTGCGGTCATCAAGCATTCCAAGCCACATTTTTTCATCATCGATAAGACTAAACTGAAAAGCTTTACTTAGGACATCTTTTGGAGTATTACTTTCAATCTTTTCCTGTTTAAGTATTTTTTTTAAGGTTTTCCAAAATAATTCAATAACAAATTCAAATCTTTTTACAGAGGCATCTAACACATAATCATTTTTATCTACCTTAGAGCGCTCTATAACTTCATGTAAACGTTGTATAGCTTGCCCTAGTGCTAGGAAAGAGCCTTTCCAAAATATTTCTTCCATTAGTGTGAACCTTTTTTATAAAGAATTTTTTTAAAATTAATGATATTTTGTTTAAATTTATCATCATCGTTTAATGTATCGAATCGTACACAATCTATTTTTAAAAGTGTATCTGCATCATCTATTATTTCTAAAACTTGCCGCCAATCATCTTTACTTGCATTGGGGCAAAGAATGGCGATATCAATATCTGCTCTCTCATGATTATCGCCTCGCCCGCGTGAACCAAAAAGCCAAATCTCTTCGATAAAAGGTAATTTAGTAAGATTTGTTAAAAAAGAATATTCTGTGATACTATTCATATCTTCCTATACAAAACTGTTGCATCGCCATAGCTGAAAAAACGCATTTGTTCTTTTATAGCATATTTATATAATTCGTGCATCTCTTTAAATCCGGCAAAAGCACATATAAGCATAAATAAAGTAGATTTCGGAAAATGGAAATTAGTAAGCAGTATATCGGCTGTTTGGAATTTAAAGCCGGGAGTTATAAAAATATCGGTTTCAAAATCACCTGCTTTTATAATGCCGTTATTGCAAGAACTCTCAAGGGTTCTAAGCGTTGTAGTGCCGACTGCGATAATGCGTCTTCCCTCCTGCTTTGCTTTGTTGATGATTTCAGCAGTTTCAGGAGTAATAGAGCAATATTCGGTGTGCATTTTATGCTCATGAATATTTTCGGTTTTTACAGGTAAAAAAGTTCCGGCTCCTACATGTAAGGTTAAAAATGTAATTTGTACGCCTTTTGCTTCAAGCTTACCAAGTATATCCTTTGTAAAGTGCAACCCTGCCGTCGGTGTAGCAACCGAGCCTTCTATTTGACTATATATTGTTTGATAGCGTAGAGAGTCTAGCTTATCGTCATTGCGAGGCGTCCTTTTGGACGCCGTGGCAATCTCAGGATTTTGTGATGAGATTGCTTCTTCAGAACTCTGTTCTTCCTCGCAATGACGTTTAGAACGCCTAATATAAACCGGTAGCGGCATTTCACCGTATTTGTCCAAAAATTCAAATACCGAGATATTATCAAGCTCAAATTTCACCTTAATCTCACCCATCGCAAGTTTTTCGGTAATAATTACCTTATGATTATCAAAATAAAACTCATCGCCTATATTAAGTTTTCGAGCAGGCTTCGCAAAAGCCGACCAACTGTCATTCGATAATTTTTGATTCAAATTTATTGTAATATTTTTCCCTAAATGTAACTTAGCTTTAATAACTTTGCTGTTATTAAATACTAATAAATCCCCTTCTTTTAAGTAATCTATTATGTTGTAGAATTTAGTTTTAATAGGTTTTGTCCCGGCAATTAGTAAATCCGAGTGGTCACGTTCACTAGCCGGATATTGTGCGATAAGTTCGCTTGGTAAATCAAAGTCAAAATCAGATAATTTCATTGCTTAAATATTAGTAAATAAAAAAGCGATTATAACAGCATATTACAATATTTAATATAAGATTTTAGTTTATTGACTAATTATTAATAAATTAATATCTATTGACTAATTGTTTTTTCTGTATGATACAAAAACATTATTAATTGAATTAACAAAGGGGAAAATTATGAAGGAACAAGCAGAACAAATAGAAATAACCGATGATGTAATTAAGAATAAGTTTGATGAGATATTGTAGAAGTCAAGATTTAATCTTACAGACATTATAAAAATTAT
>NZ_MXAX01000294.1:0-66 GCF_019249195.1 Rickettsia sp. TH2014
CATACACACTTGTGGTTAAGTTTTTTGTCGCTTTACTACTTTTCTTAGTTCGCAGCTACTTTTTTT
>NZ_MXAX01000294.1:172-3800 GCF_019249195.1 Rickettsia sp. TH2014
CGTCAAAATTTTCAATTTTTCCTCGCAATGACGTGGTAAATTCACCCCATCACATACATAGTAATGGATATAGTAACCACTGAGAAAAAAGTAGTAAATGTTATAATCGACGCCATAGAATCAGGATCACCGTCAAGCTGACGAGATAGAACATAAGCCGTACTTGCACATGGAAGACAGCTATATAATATTCCTACCGATCTATCTATCCCCTCAATTGACATTAACCATAATACTATTACGCTAACTAGAGGAAATGCAACTAATTTAATAAAGCTTGTAAACATTACATTGTGTAAAAGCTCTCTCCTAATAGTAAAATTAAGCCCTGCTCCAACATTTAACATACCAATAGCTAAAGCAGCATTAGAAAGACTATCTAGTGTTTTCTTAAGCCCTAAATGTAATTCAAGATTTGAGTAATTAAAAACGAACCCTACTAAACTTGCGATAATTAAAGGGTTACGCACAATTAATTTCATCATTAAAACAAAACTAGTTCTAATAGTATTAGTAACGGATTTATTAGGGATATAATAAGCGAAAATCATTACCGATAAAATATTGGTAAAAATAATCATATAAGAAGAAATAACAGCAACAATAGAAAGCCCACTAGGACCAAGCAGCGGGCTACTTACTCCAAAAAAAATGTAGCTATTATAACGAATTGATCCTTGAAAAATGGAAGTAAATTGGATTTTATCTATATTATATTTTTTTTGGTAAATTATAAGACCAATTGATACAAGGATAGTAGAAATAATAAGAGCCACTACTAACTTAATTATCGATGCAACGCTTAAGTCGGCAGTAGATACGTAATTAAACAGCATGGCAGGAAATAGTACAAAATACGATAATTTCTCAATACCACGCCAAAATTCTTCTGAAGTTAACCATTTATTTTTGATAATACTACCAAGAAGCGTAATTAAAAAAATAGGTAACGTACTACAAAAAATTTCATTCATTTGTTAATAGTTTTTATTTTAACGTCATTGCGAGGAAAGGTGAAGCCTTGACGTGGCAATCTCATGAAACAATACAAAATTCTTGAGATTGCTGCACTCGCTTCGTTCGTTCGCAATGACGCTTAGATGCCCACGCAGGAATAACATTAATACAACGTGAAAGTATACGAAGATCAACTTCAAAAAGAGCAAGAAGTCCACAAGACGAGGAGCGGCAGCAGTTACTTAATACGTGAGCACTGCAGTACTTGTAGGACGACGTAGCCAATTTTTGAAGTTCTATCTACGTATACAACTTTCCTTCAACCAGCTTCATAGTTTCTTTTATACCGTAAAGCTTTATGAAAGTCCCAAGTCTTGGACCTTCGCTTTGTCCTAGCAATATCTGATATAGATCCTTGAAATAATCACGCAGATTTTCATATCCTGCTTTCATTCCTATATCATATATTGCTTTCTGAATCGCTTCAGCTTCGGTTTGATCAGATATGCTAGATAACATATCTAATATATCTTGTAAAATGACCTTATGCTTTTCGGAAACGACTAAATATGATTTATGTGCTTTAATAAAGTCATTATAATATCTTATAGCAAATTCTGCTAAGTGGTCAAGATAAGGACTAGTCTTTGAAGTTGCTTTTGGCTCATATTTGCTAATAAATCCCCAAAGTACCGATTTATCGGAAGGATTACACGCAGAAGTAAGATTTAAAAGCAACCCATAGGTAATACCAAAAGTCTCAATTTTCGGTACATTCCCGTGATGTATGTGATAAACTGGATTCGCAAAACGCTTTGCCCTATCTTCTTCTAAATGGTATTTCTGATTAAAAGTAATATATTCATCAACATTTTTAGGAATTACATCAAAAAACAAACGCTTAGCTCTAGTCGGATTTTGGTACATAAATAATGCCATACTTTCAACGGGAGCATATTTAAGCCAATCATCAACACTAATACTATTACCTTTTGATTTTGATATTTTCTCACCGTTTTCATCTAAAAATAGCTCATAACATAGCTGCACCGGCGGCTTACCTCCTAGGATTCGGCAAATTTCCGAATAAAGCCGAGCATTTGCTAGATGGTCTTTGCCGTACATTTCATAATCGACTTCTAACGCTGCCCAACGCATACCAAAATCCGGTTTCCACTGTAATTTGCAATGCCCTCCCGTTACCGGCACTTCTATATAATTACTGTCCTCATCTTTATATGTAACAGTGCCTGCTTTAGCATCCCATTTCTCTATAGGCACTTGCAGTACCTTACCTGTTTTCGGACATATTGGCATGAAAGGTGAATAGGTAGCCTTGCGCTCTTCTCTAAAAGTCGGTAGCATCAACTCCATTATCTCATCATATTTCTCAAGCACTCTTATCAGCATTTTATCAAACATACCGACTTTATAACAGTTAGTACTGCTATAAAATTCATACTCAAAGCCGAATTTATCAAGGAATGAACGAAGCTTTGCATTCATATAAGCCCCGTAACTTTCACATTCACCAAACGGATCAGGGATAGAGGCAAGCGGCATATCCATATACCCAGCTACCATTTCAGAATTCGGGATGTTACTTGGTACTTTACGAAGCCCGTCCATATCATCGGAAAAGCAAATTAGCTTAGTCGGAATATCGGATAATTGCTCAAACGCTTTCTGCACCATCACCATACGAGCATTCTCACCAAAAGTACCGATATGAGGTAAACCTGAAGGACCATAACCCGTTTCAAATAATACATAATTTTTTTCAGGAGCTTTACCGTTTAAGCTGTCTAATATTTTCTTAGCCTCAACAAAAGGCCAAGCGTTTGACTTAATAGCATCTTCCCAAATTTCTGACATTTATTTTTCTTGCACTTTAATTAATAATCAGTGACAATATACTAAATTTATTTATTTGTAAAATATCACTTGAATTTTTTACGATTTTAAAGAATAAACTAACGTCATTGCGAGAAGCGAAGCGGCGTGGTAATCTTGTAAAACATCCTGAGATTGCCACGCTCCCTTTGGTCGCTCGCAATGACGTTCCTTAAAAAAATAAAACCCATGCCATTTACTACTATTATAAATTACATCAGAAAAGATAGCTATAAAGTTCTACATTTAGGACTAATTGCAATTTCTATAATAGCACTTGCTACCGCTTATATTGCTGAATATATATTCCATTATACACCCTGCCCTTTATGCGTTTACGAAAGGTTTCCCTATTTAACGCTAATCAAAATTTGCTTAACTGCTTTAATCATCAGACAATTAAGCAAATATACTTTAATATTCATTCTCCTAACTATCCTTAGCTCTTGCATATTATCAACCTATCATAGCTTCGTAGAAAGAGGCATTGTACAACCAAGTGCCCTTTGCTCATCGATGATCCGTATCCCGAAAGACTTGTCTATACAACATATCAAGCAAATGTTCTACTCTCAGCCAATCACTTCCTGCACTAAACCCGCTATTAAAATCTTCGGTATTTCTATGACGGAGTATAATCTACTCTTAAATATCACGCTTCTAATCTGTTTATTCCTCGTTTGGTTTTATCCAAAAAAATCTTAGTTTTAAAGCAACAGCAATCAATTTCATTCTCACTTTCGTAGAGAGGGTCATGCCTCCATATTGCAGTTATGCC
>NZ_MXAX01000295.1:0-15855 GCF_019249195.1 Rickettsia sp. TH2014
ATAACTATTCCTTCAAAAATCTTATTAATTCTCGCTTAAAAATATCTCATAATTATAATCATTAATCAAAGCGTACAGACCTAGAGTCTATCTATAAAGTAATTTAAAGCTAATTAAATTCTTTTTTGCTAAAAATTATAAATTTTTTTTTTGAAATAGGGTTAGCTATTCCAGCAAAAAACTTGTTAATTTTCGCTATAAAATCTCTTTAATTATCAGTTAAAATTACTTTATAGATAGACTCTTATATTCTTTTACGTACAAATAAATATAATCCGATCGTTAAAGCAATAACCAAATTGGAATAACAAGCAAAAATAAAATCTAGATTTTTTGAAGCAAAATTTTGCAATATAAAATGAATTGAAGTAACTAGCAATATTGTTAAGGCAGAAAATAATACCGGCATAAAAGTTGTTTTTTTGCTATAAGGATATCTCAAAAAAACTGCAAGTGCTAAAAAAGGTAATACAAAATTATATAAAGGCCAAATTATTCTTTGATGTGCTTCAGCAACTAATTTAATTTTTTTAGTAATAGCTAAATCATGAGGAGGGGCAAGTAATTCGCTTATATAATATTCGTTTGCTTCTTTATTATGTTTAGTTCTTTGCGATACTAATGGATTATCATTTTGTAGTTTTACCATTAAAGAATCGAAAGTTAACTGAGTTAAATTACCGTTTACGTCATATTCTTGTCTTATGCCTTTATTAAGTTCAAAAATCGGGCTATTATCATATATATTAAGAGTACCTGAACCCGCAAATACTACTGATGGGTTATCAGCGTTGCGATTATCAAATATTATTACGCCGTTCATAATATTTCCTGCTGATTTTTTATCTATAAAAACAGTGATATCTTTCGTTACTTTATTAAAAGTTTTCTCTTCAATCATACTTGAGATATAATTATTCTTTATAAAGTTTAAACGTGATTTTAAGTTTATATGAGATAAAGGCAGGATGGTAGAAGATATATAATAAGCAAGTAGCATAACTATTGATGCGACATATAAAGCAGGCAATGCTAGCTGTACATTATTAACTCCCGAAGCTTGTAATATAATTAATTGTCGCTCGACTTTTAAATTATTATAGATATAGATCACGGCAATAACCGTTATTACCGGTAACAGAATAAATAATAAAGTAGGAAGTACTAGAACTATTAAACTGAAGAAGTCCATAACTTTTATGCCTTTATCAAATAAGTATAAAAGTTTTAATATTTGCGTTATCCATACTATACTAGTTACCGAAAAAGTAACGACTATAAGCAGCGGTAAGATATTTTTTATAAAGTATTTTCGGTATAATAGCATAATATTTGTTTGGTTTTTTGATGTCATTCCTGCAAGGCATTGTTGCGTGGCAATCTCGTTAAATATCCTGAGATTGCTTCGTCAATTACTTCGTAATTTTCCTCGCAATGACGAAAGGATAAAGACACCAACCTTTCTTATTATATTATTTGCAAAGGCTCGATAAATTAATTTACCTATCACTATTGTTATAAATGTAATAGCAATGCCATAAATTATATCACTTGGGTAATGCATGGCAAGGCTTATACGAGATAAAGACACGAGTATGATAACACAAATCATTAAGATTTTTAACGGTAATTTAATATAATCCCAAATAAAATATGTTACCAAAACGCTAAGAGCCGCATGGCTACTTGGAAAGCTTGAAAAGCATCTTTCATTTGCAGTATTTATTATGGTCATGAAACTATCAGCAGGAAGACTGCAATAAGGGCGAGGAAAATTAACTGAAAATTTAAGAGCGGTAAAAATTAAACCGAATACCCCGTATATTATACCGATATCAATTAATTTATTATAATTGTGCCAAAATTTATTTTGCTGTTCATTATCATTTTTAATTTTCTTTAATTGAATATAAAAATATATACAGTATAAAATATATATTAAGGCGAAATTAGCGATATTAAAACAAAACGAAATTATTTTTAAAAGGTAAGGTATAAATCCGATATTAGTAACTTTATTCAAAAATAAGAATATTTCTTGATTTAAGCCACAAAAATTATAAAAAACTTCAAACATTATTTTAAATATTTATGTTACAAGTAACAATACTTGGATGCGGAGCATCTATAGGCGTACCGGTGATCGGGTGCGATTGCAGTATATGCTTATCGAATTCAAAGTACAATAAAAGAACTAGATCGGCAATATATATTAAAGATGAAAATAGCCAAATACTAGTTGATTTTGGTTTTGATATTAGAAATCAACTATTACGAGAAAAGATAAACAAGCTCGATTGTGCTATATTAACACATTATCATTCCGACCATGTTAACGGCATCGATGATTTACGGGTATTTACTTTTATGCAAGGTAAGCCAATTGAAATCTATACAGATCACGATAGTACGGCAAAGCTCCATACAAAATTTGATTATCTATTTAATAATAAGTTATTTAAGCTTGGGCGACTGTTCACAACTCAATCTGTTAGTTTTTTTGATAAAATTAAGATTAATACTACTGAGATACAATTTTTTAGACAACATCATGGTCCTATAGATAGTTTAGGTTTACGTATAGGTGATTTTGTTTATTCGCCCGATGTAATCGATTTTCCTCCTGAATCGGAAGAGTATTTAAAAGATATAAAAATATGGATATTAGATTGTATGGATTATAAATCAAATCCGAATCATGCAGGGCTTGATAAAGTTCTAGAATGGCATGAAAAATATAAACCTGAGCAGATATTATTAACCAATATGAGACATACGATAGATTATCATGAGATTACGAAAATGCTTCCAAATAATGTTAAGCCGCTTTATGACGGTTATAAATTTACGGTTTAGTTTATGATTATTTTAGAAAAAGTTTGTAAGCGTTACGGCAAAAATTACGCAATTAAGAATATTGATTTAGATTTTACTACTAAAGAAACTACTGTAATAATTGGACCTTCGGGAAGTGGAAAAACTACTCTACTTAGAATTTTAAATAATTTAGAAGAACCAAGTAGCGGTACTTTTTTGGTAGACGGGAAGAAGCTATTATCTAAAGATAGAAGAAAGCTTCGCTTAAAAGTCGGTATGGTTTTTCAAAATTTTAATCTCTTTCCGCATTTAACGGTAGGAGAAAACCTAATTTATACACCGGTAAATGTATTAAATTTATCAAAAGAACAAGCAATTTCTATGGCAAAGGAATTACTTGCAAAATTTAAGCTAACGCAAAAATTTGACTCATATCCGCTGGGTCTATCAGGAGGACAGAAGCAACGCGCCGCAATAGCAAGAGCCTTGATGATGAAACCGGAAATTTTGTTATTCGATGAACCGACTTCGGCACTCGATTCCGAAAATATTAAAGATGTTATAGAGAATATAAATTTATTAAAAGATCAAATGAGTATGGTAGTAGTCACGCATCATTTGAAGTTTGCAAAATTAATAGCGGATCGTGTTATTTTTATGGATCAAGGGCAGATTTTAGCAAATCAGCCTGCTAAGGAGTTTTTTAATAAACCGGCATCGCATCGAGCTAGGTTGTTTTTAGAGAATATCGGTGATTTAATGTAATATTCTTGATAAATATAAAATTGCAAATTATAATTAGTATTTAATTTAGTATTAATTATAGGTCTAATAATGGAACATATTTATGCAAATCTAACAGTTAGTATCTCTGAATTTAAAAAAAGTCCTACCGCATTATTAGATAAGGCAAGCGGCGAGCCTGTTGCCTTATTAAATCATAATAAACCGACTGCTTATTTAATTTCCGCTGAATTATATGCAAGAATCATTGAAGCTTTAGATGATAATTATTTATTAGAGCTTTCTAAAACTAGATTAAAAGATAAAAAGGAAGCAATCAAGGTTGATATAAATGACTTATAGTCTAGAATTTATTCCTATTGCCAGAAAAGAATGGGATAAGTTAGGTTCTACAATAAAAGAGCAGTTTAAAAAGAAGTTATCAGAGAGACTTAAATCACCCCACGTACCCAAAGATGCAGTAAACGGTGGAAATAACTTATATAAAATAAAGTTGAGGTCAGTCGGTTACCGACTAGTGTATGAAGTAGATGATAAGCGTATAATAGTACTTGTACTTGCTATTGGAAAAAGAAATCAGAATGAAGTGTATAACAAATTATTTTCTCGTATTTAATTTCTTAGTATCATATATGTAAATGAACATAATATCGCCACAAAACTTTATTTCCGTTAGCATCGGTTTCAAAAGCTGTTTCAGCAACGGCAATTGCATTAATGGTAGATCAAGGAAGTTTAGATTTTGATGAAAAATTCAAATTACCATACTTAAAAAATACTATTAGTCTTAATAATATTTTAAGCCATACCACAGGTTATCAATTCTCAGGAAATATTGAAATTGAGCAAGGAATGAGTCACTCAAAGCTTTTAATGCTGCTGCAAAAACAACAAGCTAGTTGTAAACCAGGGCAATGTTATAAATATAGTAATATCGTTTTTAGTTTGCTTGAAGAGCTTTAAATTGTAAAAAATTAAGTTTAAATGCTGCAACAGATAATTTGCGTACAACGCTTAAAACGCAAGATATACAAATATTACCGCTAGAGCCGAATATACAACTTGCTTATCCGCATTCTAAATCAATAATAGACGGACAAGAGGTAATAACATTACTGCCGTTTCCGCCTTACTACCCAAAGACGGTACCTACATCTGCCGGTATTTTTGCATCGATAGATGGAATGATTGAAATATTCAAACTTAGTTTTGGTTATAAACCGAATCTTATTTCTAAAAGTACTTTAGATCGTATGTATAAAATAGTAAAATCAAACAAAGATGTTTTTGAATTTAAATGGCAACCGATGTGGTCTATTGATAAAAAAATGATTGAGTCATATTACGCTCTTGGATGGCGTATTCTTAAAGTATAAGGACGCTCAAATAAGGATTTAATTTTTCACTCAGGCTATATTAACGGTATTAATTCTTTTATTGGTTTTATACCCTCAGAAGATCTTAGAATTATTATTCTAGTGAACCAAGAAGGTAGTTTTCCACTTAAAAATGGGTTGAGACTTTGGTTTGATTATATAGGTTAAAAAAATTATATTATATGAATAAAAAACTTATAAAACTTATTTTTATAATTTGCAGCACCGTAATTGTAACTGGTTTGTTATACAAATATATCAATCAGCATCATCCAAAATTTTTCAAAGAGCCACAAAATATAGGGAGTTTTTGTACGTCGTTATTAATATTATTTAGTATAATTTACAGTACTATTGGCCAAAATGAAGTGCGTAAATTTTGTTTGCAATTAGCAATGTGGGCAGCAATTTTTTTAGTTATAATAACCGGTTATGCTTTTAGGTTTGAGCTGAACTATGCTTATCATAGGGTAATATCTGCTTTGATTCCCTCATATAAATGGTCTACTGAAGTCGGAGAAATTATTATAGCTCGTAGCGGGGACGGGCATTTCTATATCAATGCTTTTGTAAATAACGTTAAAATAAAATTTATGGTAGATACCGGTGCAAGCGATATAGCTTTAACTAAAGAAGATGCCCAAAAATTAGGCCTTGACTTAACTAAATTAAAATATACTAGAACTTATCTAACGGCTAACGGCGAAAATAAAGCTGCTCCTATAACCTTAAATAGTGTAGTAATCGGTACGGAATTTAAGAACATCAAAGGACATGTAGGTCTAGGTGACCTTGATATTTCACTACTCGGTATGTCGCTACTTGAACGTTTCAAAGGTTTCAGGATTGATAAGGATTTATTAATTTTGAATTATTAGACTTCATCGTCATTGCGAGGAAAAATTGAAAATTTTGACGAAGCAATCTCAGGATTTTGGCACAAGATTGCCACGCAGCCTATGGCTGCTCGCAATGGCGATTTTAAACCATAAACGCCGTATTAAAACGGAATTTTGAAACCAGGCGGTAAGCTCATACCGTTTAAAGCTCCTGATAAAGAATTTTGTGAATCTTCATCACATTTTTGTTTAGCATCATTAAAGGCAACTTTAATTAAATCTTCAAGCATTTCTTTTTCTTCTGCTTTTAATAAAGATTCATCAATTGTAATCTTTTCAACTTCACCTTTACCGGTTGCAATAACCTCAACAAGCCCGCCGCCGGCTTTACCGGTATATCTTGCATTTGCCATTTGCTCTTGAGCTTCTTGCATTTTCTTTTGCATTGATTGGGCTTGCTTTAAAAACTGATTAAAATTTACCATAATTCTATCCTTTAATTTTTAGCTTTTAAGTAAAAAATCTGAAATTACTATATTTGGGAAATGTTTTTTAATTAAACTAAAATCATTACTTACTTCAATCTTACCTATTAACTGATTCTTTAAGGTTCGCTTGCTCTGTCCCTTTATGATTACTATCTCAAGCTTTTCTTTAGTAAAAGCAACTAACAAATCTTCTATTTGTTTTTTTATTTTGCTTGTAATTTCAAGGCTTACGAGTTCTAATCTATTATCACTGAGATTTTTAAGTTCTGTGTTATTAAGTAGAAAGTAATATATATCTATCTCATTATTTTTATATAGATATTCAAGAAAATCTACAATTTCAAATTTTTTTTTTATTTCCGGATTAATTGGTTGATTTAAATTTTGATTATTACCGTCAAAATCTGCAAGCAAGGATAACGATGTCGAATATATAGATTTTATAACTAACATTTCCGTTTCTGCTAGTCTGTTATAGGAAATTTTTATTTCTCCTACTCCCTTATTATATATTTGCCATAAGATTGATAAATGCGGCAAACTGATTTTACCTAATATGCTTTTAGTTCTATCGTTAAATGATTCATATATTGGCAAACTATAATTAGGCAACATTTTTACTTTATTAAGATACGCAATAAAATCTGCTACCGATTCTATAAAAATCTCAAGATTAACCGAAAAACCGTAAAGTCTATTTATTAAATTTATAGCTTTTTCCGTCTCTTTGCGAACTATATACTCCACAAATTCTATTATAACGGAAGCGTCAACAAGCCCAAGCATTTGATTAATTACATGAGGGTTAATTATATTATCGGATTTTGCAGACATACTGGCTGCTTGATCTAAAATAGACACTGCATCACGTGCCGACCCTTCAGACTTATGAGCTATAATTCTAAGGGCCTCTATATCGGTTTTTAAATTTTCCTGCTTAGTTATATATTCAAGTAGCTTAAAAATCTCTTCAAAATTCAACCGCCTTAAATCATAACGTTGGCATCTTGAGATAATAGTTGCAGGTATCTTTTGTACTTCCGTCGTTGCAAAGATAAATATTATATGAGGCGGCGGTTCTTCTAAAGTCTTAAGAAGTGCATTAAATGCTCCCTTAGAAAGCATATGCACTTCATCGATAATGAAGATTTTATGCTTCCCTTGTAGAGGTTTATATTCAGCGGATTCTATAATTCTACGTATATCATCTACGCTAGTTTTACTTGCTGCATCAATTTCGATTATATCAGGGTGATTATGATTATTAAAGCTGACACAATTCGTGCATTCTTCGCATGTTTTAATAGTCGTATTTTCGGCGATTAAGGCAGAGCAATTTACGGCTTTGGCAATAATACGAGCCGAGGTAGTTTTACCGACCCCTCTAATACCTGTTAAAAGATAACCTCCGGCGAGCCTATCGTTTAAAATAGTATAACTTAGAACTTTGACAAGTACCTCTTGTCCCTGAAGCTCAGCAAAATTACTAGGACGATATTTCCTTGCAAAAGGTATATACTGATTAGATGAATTTATATCTGTCACGATTGTTATAAGACTTTTTATGTCATACCTCGTCATTGCGAGGAAAAATTGAAAATTTTGACGAAGCAATCTCAGGATATTTGACGAGATTGCCACGCCGCTTCGCTCCTCGCAATGACGATTAATTGGTCAAGCCACAGCATGATAATATAACTGTATTTACTCGAAGTCTTTTTGAAATTGCTCTTTTATTTTTTAAGAGTTCATATGCTCACGTACTTAAGTGTACGCTCCACTATTCACTCTTAAAAAATAAAAGAGCAATTTCAAAAAGACGAAGAGTAATGCTAGTAATGACCCACCGAATCCCACTCCGGCTGCTTCCTTTCAGACCTGACCGACTAAACAGGCACAATGCCCACTACTAGCATAATTAACATAACCTGTTTCTTTTCAAGAAACAATATATTTTTTTTCTATTTCCGATTTTGTTAATCTTTCAGGTGGACCGAATATTTCAGGGTTTTTTAATTTGAATAAATCATCGGAAAATTTTTGTACTTTAGCTATTTTATCAAAAGTAATAGTGACTATATTATTATCTTCAAATATTTTTAATGCCTCAATTTGTTTAGTAGCTTTATTAAAAGTAATTTCGCTATGCTTATCCGTTAAAGTATGATAGATAGTAATTTTAGAAATATTTCCTTTGTTAACTACCGATTCAAAAACAAAATCCTTGTCAAAATGCTTGTTATCTTCTAATAAAAAATTAAATGTATTTTCGCTTCTATTAATACGGCTTACTTGCTCCATATCATAATCATACATCGATACGAAATTTTTAGTACCTATTATAACTAAAGGGAAAGGAGGATAATAATTACATCTAAAATTATAAGGTTTGTGGATTAGTAATTTTCCTTTAACTATTTTACCGTACGAATCTTCTTGAGTAAAATCTATAGCAACCGATTTTATCGTATGTAGATAAGTTTTTAGCTCCGAAATAGTTGTTTTATCATCTGCTCCAAACACTACGACTGAATTTATAAAAACACAAATAATAATTAAGAATATTTTTTTCATTTTTATTGTTTTATATTTTAAATTATGTTTAAAATACCTTAGTTATTTTGTTAAAACAAATAATATTTATGAAAATCGTTGCTTTAAAAGAAAAGGCCAAGCATGAAACGCGAGTCGCTATAACGCCTGAAGTAGCAGGATTACTAGTCAAAAAAGGCTATGCGGTTACGGTAGAAAAAGATATAGGGCTTTCTGCCGGTTTTCTTGATGAAGAATATGTTGCTCTAGGTGCTAAAGTATCTTCGGTACCACTCGAAATTACTTCCGATGCCGATATTATATTAAAGGTGCAACCTTCATCCGTTACGGATAAATATAGTGAGCTTGAATTTGCAAAAAAAGGAGCAATTATTATAGGATTATTATCACCTTATTCAAATCATGAATATATAAAAGCGGCAGCCAAAAAAAACCTTACGACTTTTGCTATGGAATTTGTGCCGAGAATTACTAAAGCTCAAAATATGGACGCTTTATCTTCTCAAAGTAACTTAGTAGGCTATAGAGCGGTAATTGAAGCAAGCTATCATTACACAAAGGCTTTTCCTATGATGATGACGGCAGCAGGGACGATTTCACCGTGTAAAACTTTGGTGCTGGGTATCGGTGTTGCAGGACTCCAAGCTATTGCAACGGCAAAAAGACTCGGTAGCATTGTTGCAGGATATGATGTAAGAGCAGCTACCAAAGAGCAGGTAGAGAGCTTAGGAGCTAAGTTTGTTTCACCGGAACTACAAGAAGATTTGCAGGATAAATCAGGTTATGCTAACGAAAGTTCGGAAGATTACAAAGCTAAACAAGAAGAGTTCTTAGCAAAAATTATTAAAGGATATGATATAGTTATTACTACTGCACAAATTCCAGGGAAAAAAGCTCCTCTGCTTGTTACGGAAAAAATGCTAGAATCTATGAAGCACGGTTCAGTGATTGTTGATATAGCGACCTCTACAGGAGGAAATGCGGAAGGTTCAGAACCTGATAAGATCATTACTAAACACGGTGTTACCATAATAGGTTTATCAAATCTTGCTACTAAAATTGCTACCGATAGCTCAAAACTCTACTCTAAGAATTTATATAATTTTCTTAGTTATGCCATGCAAGACGGTAAATTTAATATGGATGATGAGTTAGTACGTGATATGTTGATTACTAAAGACGGCAAAGTTGTGAGTGAGAAATTAAATATATGAATCAATTACCGATAATGGCTAAACAAGCGGTTGAAATTGCCCATAATACTCAAGAATTATCAGATAAATTAAAAGATTTGGTAATAGATACTAGTTGGCAAACAAACACAAGTACTATAGACCCGCTAGTATTTGCTATAACCATTTTTGTATTAGCTTCTTTTGTTGGATATTATGTAGTGTGGAAAGTAACGCCTGCACTCCACACTCCGCTTATGTCCATTACTAACGCTATTTCAGGTATTATAGTTCTTAGTTCTATGATCGCCGCAAGTAGCTCTGCTTTTGGGTTTTCCGGTTTACTTGGGTATTTTGCAACGCTGCTTGCTTCTATAAATATCTTCGGCGGATTTATAGTAACAAAAAGAATGCTCGAGATGTTTAAGAAGAAATGATTATAATGTTATACTGCGTTGCCTGCGTGGAGCATTAAACGTGTTCGATGTCATTTCTGCGAAAGCAGGAATCCATCATAAAGCGAGATAAATCGAGCTTTTAATTTCAAAAATTTGCTGTATTTATACTTTTTTTAGATTCCTGCTTTCGCAGGAATGACATAATTAAGTCATAAGGTTAACGTTTATAGTGACAAAAACCAACCTACAACTCTAGTTCTTTATATTCAACGGTAACTACTTCGTATGATTTAGATCCTTTCGGTGTTGTAACTTCTACAAAATCACTTACCGATTTTCCAATCAAAGCTTTTGCTATAGGAGAAGCGATTGAAACTCTTTTTCTAGTTATATCGGCTTCATATTCTCCTACAATAATATATGTTACTTCTTCTTCAGTATCGTCGTCAATCAAAGTGACCGTAGCTCCGAATTTTATGTTATCTCCTGATAATTTACCAATATCAATAATTTCCGCTCTTGCCGTCATATCTTCAAGCTCTTTAATACGCCCTTCTATAAACGCTTGTTTCTCACGTGCCGCTTCATATTCTGCATTCTCGGATAAATCGCCGTGTTCTCGTGCTTCGGCTATATCTTCACTAATTTTTTTACGCTCTACATGTTTTAAATGTTTAAGCTCGTGTTCTAATTTTTCAAAACCTTTAGCGGTGATAGGAAATTTTGTATTCATAATTATATTGTGTAGATTTAGTAATTTTAGTATACTATTTTCAATAATATAGATTTCAGCAAGTATATTTGTAATAGTTAAATTTGTCAAATAAGCCTTTTTAATTATTTTTCACATATCTAAAAACATATTAATGATTCTATGGAAATTAAAGATTTTGACTTTGAGAAAAAGCGTAAAATTTTCCACCTATCGGCTATAATATTTCCGTTGCTTTATTTATTTATTCCAAGAACCGCTATTACGTTATTATTATTTATAATAACGGCTATTACATTATATTTAGACGTATCACGTCATAATAATGCAAAAATTAGCGAATTTGTAACTAAATTTTTTTCAAAAGTTATAAGGCCCTCAGAAAATAACGGTTCTTTTGCTCTAAGCGGCATTAGCTTTATGATGCTCGGTTTTTTCTTAACTGCTCTTCTTTTTCCTAGAAATTTAGTGATTTGTTCGTGGTTGATTTTAATTATTTCAGATTGTTTAGCGGCTCTTGTCGGCGTTAAAATAGGAAATAGCTTAGGTAACGGCAAATCTATAGCAGGTTCTGTTACTTTCTTAGCTTCTGCAATTTTTATAAGTATATTAGTGTATTTCTATTTAGGGTACAATACGAGTTTTATTATTATCATTATAAGCTGCATAGGGGCTACAGCAGCTGAATTTTATTCAAAAGATTTAAGAATTAACGATAATTTATCTATACCGCTTTCTTATTGTTTATCTACAGCTATTCTTTCTTACATATTGTGATATACTCGCCCTACTTGAAAAATTGGCTACGTCGCCTTTGTAAGACCTCGGATGCTCACGTATTTAGTATACGCTCCGCTCCTCGGCTTACAGACTCCTTGCTCTTTTCCAAGTTGAACTTCGTATAATAAGGAATATATTATGAGAGTTACACCGGAATTTTATGAGTTATTAAGAAACCGTATTAACATATCCGATGTAGTACGGCAAAAAGTAGCTTTAACTAGAAAATCCGGTAACTATGTAGGTTTATGTCCTTTCCATCAAGAAAAGACCCCATCTTTTACAGTTAGTGATAGTAAGAGATTTTTCTATTGTTTTGGTTGTAAAGCAGCCGGTGACGTTATAAAATTTACTTCTAATATTAGCGGTTTATCCTATAATGAGTCTGCTATAAAGCTTGCAACCGATTATGGTATAGAGATACCGAAATTAACTGCGAAACAGAAAGAATTTTATGAAGAATCCGATGAAATTCTAAGTATTTTAGAACTTGCCAATAAGTTTTTCAGGACACAATTAACGCCTGAAATATTAAATTATCTACACGAAAGGGGGGTTACCGAAGAAACAGTAAAAGAGTTTTCAATAGGCTTCGCTCCGAAGAATAATAAATTTGAAAAGTTTTTTCACGATAAAGATATAGATATTATAAAGCTTGGTAAAGCAGGGCTAATCGGCAAGCGAGAAAACGGCGAAATATATAATTTATTTTCTAACCGTATTACTATTCCAATCAGAAATATTTACAATAAAATTGTAGGCTTTGGCGGTAGGGTACTAGGGGGGGAGCTACCTAAATATTTAAATTCACCTGAAACTACAGTATTTCAAAAAAGTGAAACTCTATACGGTGAGCATAAAGCGATAAGCAGTAGCTATAAAAAAAATCACTCGATTCTAGTAGAAGGTTATTTTGACGTTATAGCACTACATCAAGCAGGCTTTAGCGAAGCGGTTGCGAGCCTTGGTACTAGCGTTACTGAAAATCATTTACATAAATTATGGCGTGCCGGCGATGAAATTATATTATGTCTTGACGGAGATAATGCAGGTATAAAAGCTAGCATAAGAACTATTAACTTAGCATTACCGCTTATTAATAGTGAAAAGAAAATTTCTTTTATTAGGTTACCAAACGGACTTGATCCCGACGATGCAGTAAATAAAAACGGCGCTGATTTTTTTGCAAAGCTTATAGATAAAAGAATAAGCCTGTCAGAAATGATTTGGTATATTGAGTACAGTGGCAGGAGTTTTAAAACTGCGGAAGAAAAAGCTAATTTAGAGAAAAATTTAAAAGATTACTGCAGTAAAATATCGGATAGTAATTTAAAAGCAAGTTATTACAGGTTTTTTAAAGATCAAATATGGCAAAATTTAGTCACAAAGCAGAAGAAAGCTACAACTAAAAACTCAAATTTGGCTCCTATAATTTCAAGTCACGGCTATTCAGAGCTTGAAATGCTAGAACACGCTTTTTGTGCTCTGTTGATTAAATTTCCTATAATACTTGAAGAAAAAGATATTAGAGATTTCATCTTAAATTTAAATTTTAATAATACATCGCTTGAAGAATTCCGTAATTGGTATTTAAACGAGATTATAGATAATAACGTAGAAGCAAGTGAAATTACTGCAATTGTGGAAAAAACTAGCTTTTTTGATATTTTTTTATTATTATCAAAAACGGATAATTTGTTTTTAGATATCTCATTTAATAAAAATAATATCAGACTAGATTTATTATGGCAGTGGCTACATAAGAAATATTATCTAATAAATTTACAAAAAGAATACGCTATTACCATAAACAGTACAGACAATCACGACTTTGAAAAAGTTTTATTATATAAAAAAGAAATTCTGAAGATTGCAAATGAACTTCAAGTTTTAAACGAATCTTTTATTAATCACACGATAACTTAATTATTTCAAACTTCTTTTAAAAGAAAAAAGCATATAGGTATTTAATGAGCAATAGCAATATAGACAATGATCTAGATAAAATAGATAGTTTACTTAAAAAAGCTAAATCTAAAAAGATACCGGTCACTTATGATGATATAAACAAAGCTCTTCCTCTGAATAAAAATCCTTCAATAAGACAATTAGAGGAAGCTATATTAAAATTTTCTGATGCAGGAGTAGATATTTTAGAATCTAACGAAGATGATGAAATTAAGCTTGATATCGGAATGGATGAAGAATTTAAGCTATCTACCAATGTTGATAATGAACCTGAGGATGAGGTAGAAGAAGAAAATATAGGTACTACCGATGATCCCGTAAGATTATATCTTAAAGATATGGGAGGCGTCGATCTTTTAACTCGTGAAAACGAAGTAGAAATAGCAAAGAGGATTGAGGAAGGGCGTAAAACAATGATTGCTTCCTTATGCAAAAGCCCTATTGCTATGCGTTGTTTTATAGTATGGTATGAAGATTTAGTTAATGAAAAAATGTTACTACGTGATCTGATAGATTTAGAAGCTAACATGTTACATGACGAAACACCCGAAAATGATGAAGAACATAGTAGTGAGACCGAAGGAGAAGAGCATGAGGATAATCACTTATCTATGTCTAGAGTAGAAACGCAGATATTACCTAATATCATAGAGCGTATGAAAAAGATTTCTTTTATCTGCGAAGAGCTACTCATTGAAGCTAAAAAATGTTATGAGAAATCTTTTGAGCCGAAGGTTTTACAAAATAGCAAAAAATATAATAATAATTTGGAATTATTGATAAATGAAGTTTTGGAAATACATTTTAATTCTAAAAGAACAGAAGAAATTTTAGGTAAGATGTATGGAATAAATCGTGATTTAATTAATAAAGAAACAGCCTTTTTAAAACTTGCTGAAAAATACGGAGTAACTCGCCAAAATTTCCTAGATGAATATATAGGATCGGTGATCAATGCAGCATGGAAAGAAAAAATGCTGAAAAATAAAAAAGTCGCCTGGAAAGAGTTAATTACTAAAGAATCGGATTATATAGATCAAATGATTGCCGAATTATCGCTTATAGAATCTAATACCGGGCTTTTAGTTAATGATTTTAAAAAACTAGTGAATACTATACAAAAAAGTGAGAGACAAACGCTACAAGCAAAAAAAGATATGATAGAAGCGAATTTACGTTTAGTTATATCTATCGCTAAAAAATACGCTAATAGGGGATTGCAGTTTTTGGATTTAATTCAAGAAGGTAATATAGGACTCATGAAAGCGGTGGATAAATTTGAATACCGCCGTGGCTATAAATTCTCTACCTATGCTACTTGGTGGATTAGACAAGCTATAACAAGAGCTATTGCAGATCAAGCAAGGACTATACGTATTCCTGTGCATATGATTGAAACAATTAATAAGATACTGCGTACCTCAAGACAAATGCTTAATGAACTTGGCTATGAACCGACGGCAACGGAAATTGCTAACCGTCTTTCAATGCCGCTTGACAAAGTGCGTAAAGTCATGAAAATAGCTAAAGAACCTATAAGTCTTGAGAATCCCGTAGGTGATGATAGTGACGGCGGTCAATTAGGCGATTTTATCGAAGATAAGAATGCAGTAGCGCCGATTGATGCGGCAATTCAGTCAAACTTACGAGAAGTTACCACTAGAGTACTTGCAACCCTTACGCCACGTGAAGAAAGAGTGCTTAGAATGCGTTTCGGTATAGGCATGAATACTGACCATACATTAGAAGAAGTAGGGCAGCAATTTAAAGTAACTAGGGAACGCATAAGACAAATAGAATCCAAAGCTTTAAGAAAGTTACAACACCCTATTAGATCCAAAAAGCTTAATAGCTTTAGAAGCGGTGGAAAGCGCGGTGAAGGTAATCCATCAGATTTACTAGAAGCATGATATACTTATTTAATTGTAATAGTTGAGATTTAATCTTACATTTAGTAAAATTAAGATAATANNNAATGGAGGATTAGAGATGAATCTAAATCAAAAAA
>NZ_MXAX01000296.1:0-8462 GCF_019249195.1 Rickettsia sp. TH2014
CTCTAAACTGCAATACGGAGGCACGACCTCTTTGACATATAAAATCTTTAATTTCTCCCCCTTTCTCCATAGCTATATTAAATGCTTTTTGATCTAAATCAACGTAGCGTATAAGATTAGTTACTATTTCTATATTCCCTGTTTTCATCCCTTCATAAAGGTATTTATTGTCATCTTGAATGTTATTACCTGTTAAGCGGAATAATAATGATAATAAAGTGCCAACCCCTATTATTTTTTGAGATTTGATGCAATCTGTTAAAGCTTTGTCTATAATAGAGGAGTGCGATTGTTCTGAGGGTAAACATATCTTAGTAAGAAAAGTCAGAGAGATGATAGAATCAAGTTTAGCAATTTTTATAAGGTTTTTTCTTCTAATATCACGGAGTTCGGCTGTATACTGAACGTACTGATAAAATTAGTAATTTCAAGCATTAATTTTTTTTTAAATCTTCTACATTATCTTCATCCATTGCTTTTTGGAATTTACTTCTTAATTCTTTAGCTTTATCCTGTACTGTTTCTTGTTCATTAGTAAGCATATTAACCTTTTGTTTAATTTTGTCATAAAATAGCAAACAAATATAATCATGTAAACTAAAAATTCTTATTAATTTTCTCAGCAAAATAATTTAGAATATCTTGATTTATCAGAAGTGTGTATGCTAACCATTCTAGAAAAATTTTTATTTGCTCCTGTAAAAACGTTCATCAATATACGTGAAGATACCGTATCAGCTCTTAAGAGGCTCGGTATTAATAATATTCGGGATTTGTTATTTTATTTACCCACTTCTTATCAAAATAAAATATTATCGCCTAATTTAACCGAAATTAGAGACGGCGAAATAATCCAAACGGAAATTATAATTGAGAGCATTAATTTACCAAAGAAAAGTAATCAGCCTTTAAAGATTACGGCTAGCAATGATACCGGTTCGTTGTTATTAGTGTTTTTTCATAAGCCTCCACCGTTTATTTTTAATAAGCTGAAAGTAGGAACGAAGCATATTATTAGTGGTAAAGTACAATTTTCTGATCATTACTTACAGATTTCGCATCCTGAATTTATTACAAATCCTAAACTTACAAAGGAAATAGAACCTATTTATTCCCTGACATATTTACTTAGTAACAAGCAGCTATATTCATATATCATAAAAGCGATGGATATGTTTGAGGAGAAGTGCAAGGAGCTTGAAGATAAGGAGGTAAAGGATTATTTGGATGAGGTATTGCAGAGTTTGAAGATGTTGCACTCTTTATGTCATTCCCTCCCTCTATGTCATTCCTGCGAAAGCGGGAATCCGGAAAAAAAAGTAATAGATTCCCGCTTTCGCGGGAATGACATGATGGGGCTTCGCAATGACGATTTATATGCTAACGCCAAAAAACAACTAGCCGCCAAAGAACTTATCGCTAATCAAATATCTCTTTTTAATGTACGTATGCAAATTGCCGGAAAACAAGGTAATATTTATCCTAAAGCTGTAGCTATACAAGCAAATATATTAAATGAGCTGGGGTTTGAGCTAACTTCCTATCAAAAGCAAGTCATAGAAGAAATAGAGCTTGAGCAAAGCGATAAAGTAGAAATGATGAGATTATTGCAAGGTGACGTTGGCAGCGGTAAAACTCTGGTAGCTCTGCTGACGATGGTAAACACGGTGGAGGCAGGACTTCAAGCAACGCTTATGGCTCCAACCGATTTACTTGCCAATCAGCATTACGAGTTTTTTGTTAAAGCCTTAAAAAATACTAATATAAGAGTCTCATTACTTACAGGTAAGATACTCGGGGCAGCTCGTAAAAATATTATGATACAACTTGAAAACGGTGAGATTGATATATTAGTTGGTACTCATGCGTTATTTCAAGAGAAAGTAAGTTTTAAGAAGCTAGGTTATATAGTGATTGATGAGCAGCATAGATTTGGAGTGCAGCAGCGTTTGAATCTAATAAATAAAGGAGTAAATCCCGATGTTTTAGTTATGACTGCAACACCGATTCCTCGGAGTCTTGCGCTTACCATGTTTGGTGATATGACTATCTCAAAGCTAATGGGTAAGCCGAAAAATCGTTTGCCTATCGCTACGAACACCATGTCAGTTAATAAGATAGAACATATTATCGAAGCGATAAATAAGAAGCTTGTAGCAGGTGAGCGAGTATATTGGATATGTCCATTGATAGAGCAGAGTCCCTCCCATGATGTCATACCGCGGCTTGACCGAGGTATCCAGAAAAAAATTAAAAAAGACTGGATCCCGTGGTCAAGCCACGGGATGACAATGGAGGACCAAGAGGATAGTTTATTGATGGATGTGGGTAGTCGTTTTAATTCGATTGAAAATATTTACCAAGGTTATACCGGTATTATTCACGGTAAGATGAAGAATGAGCAGAAAGATGCTGTGATGAAGCAATTTAAGGAAGGCGAAATTAAGTTATTAGTTGCAACAACCGTTATTGAAGTCGGAATAGACGTACCTGAAGCAACTTTAATTGTTATCGAAAACGCCGAGCAGTTTGGTCTCGCTCAGCTTCATCAGCTTAGAGGTAGAGTAGGGCGAGGCTCTTTGCAGTCATATTGTATATTGCTCTATAATCCTAAAAGGCTTGGAAAAGTTGCACGAGGTAGGTTTGAGATAATGAAACAAACTAATGATGGGTTTTATATCGCTGAGCAGGATTTAAAACTTCGAGGTAGCGGTGAGATTTTAGGAGTAAAACAAAGTGGTGAAATGGAGTTTTTCTTTGCTGATTTGGCGAAAGATTATGATCTATTACTTAAAGCTCATAAATTTGCAGAAATAGGTTCAAAAGGTAATTTAAATTTTGTTAACTTTCAGATAAAGCTCTTCGCCAAAACGCAACTAAGCGAGCTGGTTTAGGTTTAGTGATTTTCGTCATTGCGAGGAAATTGCATAGCAATTGACTAAGTAACCCAGTAAAAAATTCTGATTTACAGAATTTTTTAATTATTTTTCTGGATTGCCGCAGCCACTTTGTGGTTTCGCAATGACGATTTGGCAACGTTCATACACTAGCGGCTGGACCAAATTATAGTACCGGACAATTTCTATTCTATGTCATTCTCGCGGAGGCGGGAATCCAGTCAAATAAAGCTTTTTAAAGCTTTATTTGAAAAAAACGATATAATAAAAATCTTTAAAATTAAGATTTTTTATTCTGGATCCCCGCTTTCGCGGGGATGACATCGAGGTCTTTTCAAAAACTGTCCAATACTATAGGACCAAATACTAATACTAAGACTATTAGTATTTTACTCTATCGGTGCCTTTGGCATTTCTCCATTGAGATTTACCTCATGTGAAGTATTTAGGCTATTAGGACAAAGGTCATAATAAGATGGTGGTGATTCGAGAAGGTTTGTTGTTGTATCGGATTGTAATTTTTGAACTTCTATTTTGCCAAGAGCTTGAAGTTTCGCTACATTCTTAAAAAGAATATTTGAAACTGTTGTGCTGTTATATGCAATGTTATAGATTGTATCGCCGCCGTTATTAGACATAAGAAGAGGTAATTTAAAACTACTATCTACTTTTGCCTTGCTAAAATAATTTTTTAGTAGAGGAGTATTTTGTGATTGAAGTATATTCATTAAAACTGAATTTCCTTCGGCGTCCTTATAATTAAGATTAAGTTGACCTGATGAAAGTAGTAGTTTTGCAGTTTTGTAAGAATTATTTTGTAATGAAGTTTTGAAAGCTTCATCTAGAGGTATATTTACAGCATTATAAGCCCGTATAGTAGTAGCTAAATCGTATTTATAAGTAAGTTTACTAAAAATGCTTTTTGGTGTTGCTGTTAGTACGCGGAGTATTGGCATAACTTAATCCATTAATATTGTTTAATATTCATATAGCTTACATATTAAAAATTTTTAATATGTAAATAAGCCTTAGTGATACACATATAATGGATTTAAATGTCAATATTTTTGTACGCTAATGGCGTACTATTACTTTTATGAACAAAAAATTTATTACAGTTACTGAGCTGTCTGAATTTCAAAAATTTGCTAAGGCTTTTTTGAATGAAAAAGAATGCACGGAAATAGTAAATTATATTGCTGCTAATCCTGAGAAGGGGGATATTGTGGGTCGGAATAAAAAAATTGAGGTTTGCTCTAGGTAGTAATAATAAAGGAAAAAGTGGCGGTATAAGGATAATTTAATAGAGGCAAAAATGAATAATAAAAAACTTAATCAAACAGAGGAAAGTATATTAATAGGAATGCAAGAAGCATTATCATATGCTAAAGGTAAACTAAAAGTAAAAAAAAGCATAGCATTTCATTACCTGATGTTGATGTTCATGAGGCAAGAGAAAAATTGCAATTAACCCAACAGCAATTTGCCATAACTTTCGGTATTAGCGTAGCAACTGTAAGAAACTGGGAACAAGGAAGAAGATTACCTACAAGATCTGTAAAATTACTTCTTAAAATTATTGAGAAAGAACCGAATATTGTAAAACGAGTTTTGCGAGGATAAAATCAGTCTTGAGTAATTTCAGCAAGTCTAGTAAACAGAGCATCAATCATATCCCAGCCTTTTTTTTGAATAGTGAGTAAAGAAGGATCATTAATATTTATTTGTTTTAATAAATCTATTCCCATTTGTTCATGTTCTGGATCAAGATGCATATGTGTTTTGAAATGTTTTGCTGACTTATGATTTAAAAATATTGATCCTAGTTTTTCATAGAATATAGTAGCACAAGACTCTATTACTAAATGGACAAGAACAGCTCGCTCACTATCTCCAAGAGTCATCATTTTTAGTGTAAACCAAGAACCTAAGGCTTCAAAAATAAAATCTGTAGTTTCTTCACTATTTTCTAGATTTTGGGATAATTCTATATTATGTCCAAATTCATCGGTAAGATGCTCCCATGCAAGTTGTTTAAATTCTTTTGTTTCAGAAAATACTACTCTTGCTAATACCATTTTTTGAAATTCGTCTGACCAAATCCTAAAATATTTAAGAAATTTATTTTTTCGTAGGGTACTATCTAACTTAATTTCAAATAGTTTGTTTTTTCTAAATTGCTCTTTATATTGTTCATTACCCGAAATTAGACGACCTATTAAATCCATATAAGTAACATCAATATTATCTAAATCATATTAATATTAATCTAAGACCACTGTCACTAATGATTAATATTTACTTACCAATTTTTAAAACCATATGTGTATTTATAGTTGAATATAAATTGTAAGATTATGATTTGTATGCAGTAAATATATAAAACATTTCGGCTTATCCGTTTTAAATTTATCGGTATTTTTTGTGAGTAATCTTTTAGTATCATTAATGTATAGGTAATCATTAAGAAGATGAGATCTAAAATTAATTCAGTATGTGAAAAATGAAAATCATTAAAGGAAATTGCAAGAGTAAAAAGAGTTGAATGCATGAAAGAAGCAAAAATTGCTATAAAGTAGCAAAGTTTTAGATTTGTCTGCTCATGTTTTGAAATAAATCCAAGTATCATTATAGCAATTACAAGAGTCCCGTAATCAATCAAAGCCCAGCTAATATACCATAATATTACCATTATAATTACATGACAATAACCGCTATAGAGAAAGTGAGTTAAAGAATTACGAAAATAATAAATATACCATTGCCCTAAATAGATAGAGATTAGAATATTTGTAGTAAGAAACTGTTTAAATAGTACAGTAGTATATATTTGTAATAAAACACCGAATATTATTATATGGGTTTTTGGCTTATCATGAAAATTATAACCGGCAAAAAAGCAAAATACCGGCATAGCCGTGCGACCTATAATTCGCATAATAGTTAATTCAGGGTATAGATATAAACCAACATGATCAATAATCATAGCTATAATAGCTAAGGTTTTTAGCAAATCCTGGTAATTTGATTGGTGCTTATTTCTTGTTATTATCATAATTGACCACTTTTAATAAATATGCCGTGCCGAAAAATGCTCCCATTCCAACTGCAATTGTACCCCCTAGCATGCAAACTTTAATCAATAAATATTCCGAATAAAAATATTCTAAATAATAATATTTTATTAAAGCAATGATGATAGACATTATTATGCAGCATAACAAAATTTTACCACAGAAAAGCTTTATACCTGCTTCTATATGTAGCTTATTTTGTTTTGTAGTATAGCTATATAATAAACCTAGATTATACCAAGCTGCAATAGATGTACCAACTGCAATACCAATATGCTTCAACGAATCCATTAATAATAGATTCATACCGGTATTAATTATTATTGAAAATAAGGTTATTTTGAGCGGTGTTTTAGTATCTCCGTTAGCATAAAAAATAGGAGTTAAAATTTTTGCCAAAATAAGAGCAGGAAGTCCGAGTGCAAATGCAGAAATAACCTCGGCTGTATTTGTAGTATCTTGGTGCGTGAATACTCCCCTTTCATAAATTATATTAATAATCGGATGAGATAGAATGATAATACCAAATGTTGCAGGCAATGATAACAATAGCCCCATTCTAATAGCGTTATCCTGTATTTTTTTTGCAGCTAATATATCATTTGATTTATAGATTTTTGACAGTTCAGGTAGCAATATAGTAGAGAAACTAGTACCTATTATCGATAAAGGAAATTGATATATCCGGTCGGCATAAGATAATATAGAAATAGCACCTTCAATAAAGCTAGCAATAGATTGGGATATGAAAAGATTTAATTGCTGTACGCCGGAGCTAATGGTTGCCGGTCCCATATTAATCAAAAGCTTTTTTACATCGGGATCGCTTGGGTTAAAAATTATCGGAAAGTTTAAATCCACTCTTTTCACGCAGACAAACATAAAAGAAACTTGCAATATTCCGGCAATTATTAAAGATAAGCTAATTGAGATAGTAGACTCTATATAATTATCAAATGTTAAAGTAAAAATTATTACGCATACACTTAAAATAACCGGTGAAAAAGCAAAGGCTGCAAATTTCTTTACAGAGTTTAATATTCCGCCAAGTAGAGCCGTTAATGAAACAAATATTAAATAAGGTATTGTAATTCGGCATAAAAATACCGTAAGCTCAAATTTTTCTTTTTTACCGTGAAATCCAGGAGCAATAAACAACATTAATTGCGGCATGAAGATTTGCATTAATGTTATTATTACTATTAATGTCAGAAGTAGAAGGGTAAATACCTCGCCTGAAAAATTATTAGCGGCTTTCTTAGAAATAAGCATTTTTTCATTATAAATAGGAATGAATACGCTTGATAATGCTCCTTCTGCGAAAATTCTTCTAAATAGATTCGGTAGTTTAAAAGCAACATTAATGCTATCCCCCATAGGCGTAGAGCCAAATAATGATGCGATAAATTGTTCACGCACAAGCCCGAATATGCGAGAAATTAATGTGAAAAAAGCTACTACGACCCCTGAACGAAATAATCGACTTCCTGCATAACTTGCTTCTAAAGGTAATTTGTGCGTCAATCCGGTACTCGCATCCTCACGTACTAAAGTGTACGCTGCGGTGGCATGCACATCCGCGTTTCCTTCAAATTCCTCTTTATTAGCTACGTTATGTAAGAAGTCGGTCACTGTTTATTTTTTATCTTAAATTTTCCTGATGTCATCCCTGCGAAAGCAGGGATCCATGCTAAAAAATCTTTAATTTTAAAAATTTTTTATTATATAGTGTTTTTAAAGTAAAGCTTTCAAAAAGCTTTACTTTAATGGATTCCCGCCGTTGTTAAGAATGACATAATCGGAAGAGCCATGCAGCAATGCCTCTAAATCCTGTTACAACTGGCTATTAGCTCTATCTATTCCTTCATTGATTAAAGCTTCTGCTTTTGCTTTATTTTCCCATCCGGTAACTTTAACCCACTTACCTTTTTCTAAATCTTTATAATGCTCAAAGAAATGCACGATACGTTTCTTTAGCATTTCACATAAATCATCTAATTCTTTAATATGATCGAAAGTAATATCGAGTTTAGAAGTCGGCACTGCGATTATTTTTTCATCAAGCCCCGATTCGTCTTCCATCATTAATACGCCGACTGCTCGGCATTTTATAACCGACCCAAGCACTACCGGATGATGAGCTACGACAAGTACGTCTACCGGATCACCATCATTTGAAAGAGTATGAGGAATAAAGCCGTAATTACACGGATAGCTCATGGTAGTTTGCATAAAGCGATCAACAAAAACCGCTCCTGATTCTTTGTCAAATTCGTATTTGATTGGACCGCTATTCATCGGAATTTCTATAATTACGTTTATTTCGTCATTATTTGCTTTTGCTTTGATTTTATCTATGAACATGTTTTTTATTTATTTGGTTGGTTGTTTTTCGTCATTGCGAGAAGAATTACGTAGTAATTTGTACGTCCGTAATCTCAGAATGTTTGACAAGATTGCCATGTCGGGACTATGTCCCTCCTCGCAAGGC
>NZ_MXAX01000297.1:0-16303 GCF_019249195.1 Rickettsia sp. TH2014
TGCGTAGACTCCCAGTCGTCATTGCGAGGATCGAAGCGACGTGGCAATCCAGAAAAAGATTAAAAAATTCTGTAAATCAGCATTTTTACTGGATTGCTTCGTCGAATTACTACGTAATTCTTCTCGCAATGACGGGAAAACCGAGCCATGCAACAACGCCGGTCAAGCCACGTGATGACACCGAATGCGTTTTTCGATACACGCAGGCAAGCCCGTAAGAATTACATAGAGAGTAAACAATATTTATGCCGGTATATCTTCAATAATCGGTTGTTTTTTGTTTGATTTTGTAGAAATGAGAGAGGTCATTATCGGTGCTACTAAGCCGTTAACTACCTCTTTTGTAATAGTAACGCGTTGTTTCTTTAGCTCAGCAACTTTATACATACTATCAAGCAAAAGATGCTCAAGTATTGAACGGAGCCCTCTTGCTCCAGTCTTTTTAGCTAAAGCTTTTTCAGCAATAGCTTCTAGTGCAGAATTCTCAATTACAAGCTCAGCATCATCAAGCTCGAATTGTTTCTGATATTGCTTTACTATAGCGTTTTTAGGCTTAGTTAGAATTGTAATTAAAGCATCTTTATCTAACTCGTCTAAAGTCGTAACGATAGGTAACCTACCGATAAACTCCGGTATTAAACCGAATTTAGTTAAATCTTCAATTTCTAGAGATTTAAGAATCTCACTATTATTTTTCTCTTTATCAATATTTACGTTAGCCGCAAAACCTATAGAACTATGATTAGTTCTTGCGGTTATAATGCTATCAATCCCCATAAAAGCACCACCGCAAATAAATAAGATATTTGAAGTATCTAGCTGTACGAAATCTTGTTGCGGGTGTTTCCTACCGCCTTGAGGAGGTACGGAAGCAACTGTTCCTTCCATAATTTTAAGTAGCGCCTGTTGTACGCCTTCTCCTGACACATCCCTAGTAATAGAAGGATTTTCCGATTTACGGGTAATTTTATCAACTTCATCAATATAAATTATGCCTTTTTGTGCTTTCGCTATATTAAACTCAGCTGCTATCAATAAACGTAGTAATATATTCTCAACATCTTCACCGACATAACCGGCTTCCGTTAAAGAAGTAGCATCTGCCATAGTAAAAGGTACGTCTAGAATTTTAGCAAGTGTTTGAGCAAGTAAAGTTTTTCCTGAGCCGGTAGGACCAATCAATAAAATATTCGACTTATTAAGTTCAACGTCATTATTGCCGGATTGTACATATTCAAGTCTCTTATAATGGTTATAAACTGCTACTGCTAAAATCTTTTTAGCTTGGTCTTGACCAACTACGTAATCGTTTAGAATTGCACATATTTTTTGCGGTGTTGGAATTGAAGAAGTAATTTGCTTTAACGCAACTTTACTTTCTTCTTTCATAATATCCGTACATAAATCTATACATTCATCGCAAATAAATACCGCAGGGCCTGCTATTAGTTTTTTTACTTCATGTTGTTTTTTACTACAAAATGAACAAATCAATTCTTTTTTATCAGCTTCTACTACCATTAACTTTCTTTTTTATGTTTATTTTAATAGTTCTTATTATCGTCATTGCGAGGAAAAACTATAAGTTTTGTACGTACGCAATCTCAGGAGTATTATTTTATGAGATTGCCACGCTCCTTGCAGTCGCTCGCAACGACGGTCAACAACACCTTATACAACCCTACCATACATATAATAATCTTTATGCCCATTTGCAACTATTTCGTATTTTTTAAGGATTCCCTCCCTAGCAAAACCGCATCTCTCAAGAAGATTAATTGAACGAAAATTATCAGTAATTACTGTTGCCTGTATTCTTATAATACCAATATAATCAGCAAATTTTAATATATTTTTTATAGATTTTAACATCATACCTTGACCCCAAAAACTAGGATCTAGATCATAGCTTATTTCTGCTCTGTGATGCTCTAAATTTATTGTATTAAAGCCCGCCGTACCTATTAATTTATTATCATCTTTAAGTGCAATTCCCCAATAAAAACTTCTATGATTTTTATATAGACTAGACCAATAACGCATTTCTTCTCTAGCTTCTTCTAAGTCTTTAGGTCTATTACTATCAGTTATATAAATAGCCATTTCCGACTTACTCATATAATTAAAATAATCTTGTGCATCATCTTCGACTAACGCACGTAAAACTATATCGTTTAAATCAAGTGCAGGAAAAGGAGTATATAAATATTCTCTATTTATCATAATACTTCAAGTCGTTATACTGCTTGTATTTCAAGGATTGAATTTTATTTTGATAGGCGAGTGCGCGGTGCGTACACTATAGTACGTGAGCATCACGAGTCCTTGATAAAATGAAAGAGCAATTCTTGAAAGATAAGTAGTATATATCATACATAATTAATCGGGTCTTGTATATTATTCTTTTTAAAAGCATCGAGTCTTATCATGCAAGCAAGGCAATTACCACAAGATAAATAATCCTCCGTAGGGTCGTAACATGAAATTGTATTTTTATAATCTACACCAAGCTCCAGCCCTGTTTTAATTATTTGCTCTTTTGTCATGTCAATTAAAGGAGTATGAATGGTAATTCTGTTTCCTATATTGGTTGCCAAGTTCGCCATTTCTTCAAAAGATTTAATATATTGAAGGCGACAATCAGGATAATTTGCTGAATCGCTTGTATGCACACCTATAAAAATGTCTTTTGCTCCTATTACTTCTGCATACCCTAGTGCATAACTTAAAAATATCGTATTACGAGCAGGTACGTAAGTAACCGGCACATCTTCAGGTAGTTCGTTTACATCGTGATAATGCGGAACATCTATATTATTATCGGTTAAAGCAGAACTACCGAAAGCCCGCAAATCTATATCAACAATCTTATGCTGCTTGACGTTATATTCTTTTATAAGCTCCTTAACTTTCCGAAGTTCTGCATTATTACGTTGTCCGTAATTAAAACTCATAGCATGGATTTCATAACCCATTTCTCTTGCTATTGCAAGAACCGTAGCAGAATCTGCCCCGCCGCTAACTAGAATAACTGCTTTTTTCATTGTTTACCGATAAAGTTAATTTTTGAGATACTAGAGCATTTAAACTAATTTTTGCTCCAAGTGCTTCAAGTACTAAAGTTCGATGCACACGTTTATCTACTCTAACATTAAACTACCCACTATACTCTTTCCTAGAGGGTGCTAAAGGAATAGATTGATTATGACTTATATAACTTTCTTTCATTAAAGTCCAAGCTTGTTGTAATTCATGCAGTGCTTTTTCGGGCGAATTGCCAAAAGCCGATACATGCGGTAATTCTTCAAATCTTGCTAACCAATCTCCATCCGTATCTTTAAAAAGCTCTATAGTAAACCTGTCAAATGCGTCATTTGCTTTCATCTTGTATATTCAGTTTGTCTATATATCAATTATATTGTAATTAAATAAAATTATGAACTAAAAAATTATTCAAGAATTAAAAAACGCAGGGTAAGAATCTTACTTGTAAATTTCTTACTTATAGTATACTATAACTCTAATGATAAAATTATTTTATAATTATGAAAATATCTACTAAAGGACAAATTACCATACCTATTAATATCAGAAGTAAATTAGGAATGCTGCCTAATACTGAAATTTCTTTCGTTTTACATAAAGATGGAGTTTTTATTAAAAAAGAAAAAAAATTCCAATCAAAGAGGTATAAAATTAATACAACAATTATCTGGCAAGAGTACATCAAATATGTCTACCGATGAAATAATGAAATTAACTAGATCATGATTTTAGTCGATAGCAATATAATACTAGATATTATAACTTTTGATAATAATTGGTATGAGCGGTCTTCAAATAAAATTAAATTACTTTCGCAATTTCATGAACTTATAATTAATGATATTATTTATACTGAAATATCAATTGGGTTCAAAAGAATAGAAGAGTTAGAAGCTACAATAACTGAAAACTTTTTTAAACTTACCCCCCTGTCTACAGAAGCATTGTTTTTAGCAGGCAAAGCCTTTCAAAAATATAAATTGAACAGTGGTATTAAAAATTCAATGTTACCGGATTTTTTTATTGGTGCTCATGCGAGTATATTGAAGGTAGATTTGTTAACAAGAGATGTAAGACGATATAAAACGTATTTTCCGAAAATAAATCTTATCACTCCTAATTATTCTTGACTAAATCCTTCTGATAATCTAAATTTACGTTGTTAATTTATGGCGGGTGTAGCTCAGTTGGTTAGAGCATCAGGTTGTGGTTCTGAGGGTCGCGGGTTCGAAACCCGTCACTCGCCCCATATTTTGGGATTGTTATGTGGTTACCAAATCGTCATTGCGAAGAAAATTACATAGTAATTCGACGAAGCAATTCAGTAAAAAATACTAAAGTTAGTACTTTTTATTATTTTTCTAGATTGCCACGTCGCTTCGCTCCTCGCAATGACGATTTGATATCCAACAACGCCTAAAGTCACTCGCAATGACATTTTTTCTTATGGATATCAAACTTTTATATAGACTGATTAAGTATCTAAAGTTCTATAAAAAAGACTTGATCATCGTTATGATCTCTTTACTTAGCGTATCAGCTTCATTATTACTAATCGGTAGTGTTTTTAGAAATTTAGTTGATAGAGGCTTGAGCAAAGACCATATTTTATCGGTTGATAAATCCATACTATATATCTGTTTATTAATTATCATCTTAAGTATTGCTAGTTTTTTCCGTTCATATTTTATCAATAATGTTGCTGAAAAAGCAGTTAATCAAATAAGAAAAGAAGCTTACAGTAATTTAATTAATTATGAAATCGAAGAGTTTGAAGAATTAAAAATCGGCGATATAATTTCACGCCTAACAAATGATATAGATCAAATATCTACTCTCATAGTTAATTTCTTATCTTTTTTCATTCGCAATTCAGTGATGCTAATTGGCGGCGTTACTTTAATGTTTTTTGAAAGCTTTAAACTCGCTTCTATAGTAATTATTACCATTCCTATTTTATTAATTCCTTTAATTAAATTCGGCAAACATGTTAAAGCTTTATCTAAAAAAGCTCTAGAATCTAAATCATTTTTAGCATCGGATATTGATGAAACTTTTAATAATATTAGAGCTATCTATGCTTTTAACAATCAAACAAATAAAATTACCGATTTTGATACTAAACTACAAAACTATTTAACATACTGCAAAACTCGTTTAAAAATTCGTGCTTTATTCTTTGCGATTTCAATAGCAATTATATTTCTTGCAATTACTTTAGTTGTTTGGATTGGAGCTTCGGATATAGTTAAAGGGAACGTATCTGCTGGACAAATTATATCATTTATTTATTACGCAATCATTGCCGGCTTTAGTAGCGGCGGTATTTTTGCACTATTAAGCGAAATACATCTACCACTCGCCGCGCTAGAGCGAATAATTACAATTATAGACAAGACTCCTATAACACATAATAGTTACTTAGAATTAAATAATTCCGATCCAATCTCGATAGAATTTAAAAATGTCGATTTTACCTATCATTCAAGACCTAATTTAAGGATTATTAATAATATGTCTTTGAAGATAAATGCCGATAAATTTATCGGTATTGTAGGCAGATCAGGCGGAGGCAAAAGTACCTTGATGCAGTTACTGCTGCGTTTTTACCGGCAAGAAAGCGGCGTTATCCTTATTAACAATCAAGATATAACTCTTTCAAATCCTGCGGAAATTCGTAAATTAATTGCCTATGTTCCCCAAGAAGCTAACATTTTTTCCGGCACTGTAAGGTCCAATATTATATTCGGTAATACGCAAGCGAGCGACGACGAAATAAATGAGATAATAAAAATTACGGGAATAGAAGAATTTGCCGCTAAACTTCATGACGGTATCAATGCTAAAATCGGTGAGAGAGGAGTTAGATTATCAGGAGGACAAAAACAAAGGATAGCTATTGCTAGAGCATTACTACGTAAACCGCAAATCCTACTTCTTGACGAAGCAATGAGTGCTTTAGATACCATGAGCGAGCAGAAATTACTAGACTCTATAAAAAAAATAATGAAAGGGAAAATTATTATATCAATTGCCCATCGGATTAGTAGTATAGAATCAGCTGATTATATTTTAGTGATAGATAAAGGAGAAGTAGCGGCTAGCGGATCACATAATGATTTATCTAAAAACTCAGAAACCTATCGTAATATTTGCAGAGAACAGTTAACAGTATAAAGGGGTATGTCATTGCGCCTGCGTGGGTATCACCCCGTCATTGCGAGAGGAATTTCAAGGTAATTCGACGAAGCAATCTCAGGAGTTTGTTATTACTTCATGAGATTGCCACGCTCCTTTCAGTCGCTCGCAATGACGGATAAACCGGCCTACTCAACAATACCTCACAAGAATGACAATAAAGTAGATAATTGATATATTTGTTACAATAAAAGCTCCGTGGTATAAAAAATTTAAATATTAAATATAATTTAGCTTGAAAGCTGCCGTGGCTTTGTTATAATCGTAATTACAAAACAAAAAAGGTTTACAAAATGAAAAATTTATTAAAGATTTTATTAATTCTAGCTTTCGCAGGCCCAGTATTTGCTTCATCAATGCAAATGCCTGACCCAGCTTCAGTTACAACAACCCAAATACAAGCTATGAGTACTGACGATCAACAAGCTTGGGTTGCTAGCTTAGTAGCATCTGTAACTCCGGATTCAAACCCATATACTCAACTAAGTCCTGATGTCCAAAAGTGGGTAATGGAAAATACTACCGATGCTCAAAAACAAGCTTTAGGAATTAATCAGTAATATTTTAATTGATTTTTAAAATCGATAGGGGGCTGTTAACAAAATAATTCTAATTAATAATTAAAAAGAATTTTTAGCGAAAATTAATAAGATTTTTGAAAGTATAGTTAATACTATTTTAAAAAAGTTTTATAATTTACAGCAAAAGTAAACTCAATTAGCTTTAAAATTTATTTTGTTAATAGTCCCATATGTTAGAAATAATTATTCTTAACATATATCACTAAAAGTTTCTGCTTTCACTTCCTTTCAGTCTTCCTGTTATCGTGTCATGTATATACTCATTGATAAATAAAAATTGCTAGACGAGCATAAATATTCATTTATTCTTTCTTTAGTAAAATAATACTGTGTCATCCTCTCAAAAGCACACGGGGGCAACTTAAGGCTCTATGTCATTCCCGCATAGGCGGGAATCCAGCATAAAGCGAGATTACCTTCGCTTTTTAAAAAATATAATAAAAAAATCTTTAAAATTAAAGATTTTTAGCATGGATCCCTGCTTTCGCAGGGATGACACCTAATGAGATTCGCCCTAAGTTGACACCTATACGCTTTTGCAGGAATGACATCGTCAACGTAACCTAAAACTAACAATTACTTATGAAATTACTTATTACCGTAATCATCATGGAAATACTCGCTGGAGCGGAAATAGATTTATTCGTTCCAAGCTTCCCTGAAATACAAGATACATTCAACCTTTCAACTTTTATGACGGAACTACTACTCGGTGTAAATCTAACCGCTTATTGTATTACTTCGCTTATAGTCGGTAATTTAGGAGATAGGTATGGACGCAGACCGATTATTATACGCGGTTTACTGATTTTTAATCTTGGTAGTTTATTTTGTGTATTTGCAAATAATTATGAAGCTATATTATTTGGAAGATTTTTGCAAGGATGCGGGATATCATCGGTTGCAGTGCTAGTATATGTTGTTCTTGCCGATATTTATTCAGTACAAGAGCAGCAAAGATTAATAGGCATTTTAAACGGCACTATTGCTCTTTCTATGGCAATAGCACCGGTTATAGGTAGCTACGTCAATTTATTTTGGGGCTGGCGAGGTAATTTTGTTTTATTGCTTATAGTAGGTTTGATTAGTCTAATTCTTGGTATATTATTTATTCCGAAAAGAAAAGTTAATAAAAAAATACATATTTCCTTAAAAGAATATATACCTATCTTCAAATCACCAAAAGCTATATATTATATACTTACAATGATATTTCTTGCACAAGGATATTGGATATTTATTGGGATTGCTCCTATTTTATATATGCAAGATTTAGGTATAACTTTAGAATATTTCGGACTTTATCAAGGAGCAATGGCGGCTCTATTCTCAATTATGAGCTTTTCAAGCGGTTATTGTTTTAAAAAATTCGGTATTAGAAATTGCTTCTATTTTGGAGTTATGTTTATAATACTATTCCTACTAGGAAATAGTATATTAGTTATATATAATATTAATAACCCTTTAACTATAACAATAGTTACTTTATTATTATCTCTTGGCGTGATATATCCGATTAACATATTATGGCCGTTGCTTTTAGAAGCTATTCCGGACGGTAAAGCTCGTATGACGGCTATGTTTACTGCGGCTAGATTGATTTTAACGGCATTTGGGCTGCAATTAGTAGGATTTTTATATAACGGTACTTTTGCCCCTCTTGGCATTACTATATCCATTGTTACGCTATTTGGGTTAATAACATTACCTAAATTATTTAAGTACGATAAAGTCTTTGAGATTTCTGATAGAGTGTAGAGGTCTTTGTTTCGTCATTGCGAGCGACTGCAAGGAACGTGGCAATCTCAGGAAATAAAAACTAGATTGCCACGTCGCTTCGCTCCTCGCAATGACGATATAGATATAAGAACAAATAAAAAAATGATCAATAACAATTTTATTTTCAAGATAGCTTTCGGATATTTTAGAGCTAAGAAAAACGAAAAATTTGTTTCTATTATTTCTGCCTTTTCTTTAGTAGGCGTAATGATCGGCGTTACAGCATTGATAGTAGTTATGTCTGTTATGAACGGTTTTCATATAGAGCTTACTAAAAATATTATCGGCTTAAATGGGGATATAGTAATAAATCGGCAAGGCGGTAGTATTGGTAACTATGAAGAAATTAAAGCTAAACTCCTAAAACAAGATTATGTAAAGCATGTAACATTCATCGCTCACGGTCAAGCTTTGGCTCTTGGTAAAAGCAATAATAGCGGCGCGCTTATTAAAGGTATGAAATTAAAGGATCTCAGTTTAAGAAATGAAATTTTTAAAAATGTAAATTTCGGTAGTTTTGATGATTTTCACGGCAAAAACGTAATAGCACTCGGAGAACAATTAGCAAGTAATTTAGGCGTAACAATTGGGGATAAGATTAGATTAATTTCACCAAATTCAGTTTCTACCGCCTTTGGCAGTATGCCAAGATCAAAAGAATTTAAAATTATCGCAATTTTCAATAGCGGTATGTATGATTATGATTTGACAACGATATTAATGCCGCTTACCGCAGCACAAAATTTCTTATCTCTCGGCGACGACATTAATTTAATCGAAATTAATAGTCTAGACCCCGATAAAGCTCTTGCATATTCATATAAAATACAATCATTATTAGGTCCAAACCTATACGTATTTAATTGGCAAACCTTAAATTCACAGTTTTTAAGCGCCCTTGCCGTCGAGCGTACGGCTATGTTTACTATTCTATCTTTAATTATTACGGTTGCCGCATTTAATATTATTTCAAGCTTATTTATGCTTGTTAAAGATAAAACTTCAGATATTGCAATTCTTAGAACTATGGGAGCAAGCACTAAGCAAATAATGCTTATTTTTATCTATAACGGAATGTTTATAGGATTACTTGGCACAACGCTAGGTGTAATCCTTGGTGTTACTTTCTCTTATAATATTCAAACTATCAAGAATTATTTGGAGCGTATAACCGGTACTAAAATTTTCGAGGCAGCTATTTATTTTCTTTATAGTTTACCTTCAAAAGTAAGAGCTGAGGATATTATTTTAATTACCTCTTTATCTATAATATTGTGTTTTCTTGCGACAATTTATCCTTCTTATAGAGCCTCAAAATTAAATCCCGTGGATGCCCTAAGATATGAATAATACAGTCCTCATTCTAAAAAATATCTCAAAACATTACAGCCAAGGCAAAACTATTGTTAGGGTACTTGATGACCTTAATTTAACGGTTAATGAGGGTGAATTAATCGCTATAATAGGTTCTTCAGGTAGCGGCAAATCAACTTTACTGCATATTGCCGGCTTGCTTGATAAACCTACAAACGGTCAAGTCATTATACCAAATAGCAAGTATCAAAAATATCATCTCATTCGTCTTCATTATTTAGGTTTTATCTATCAACAACATCACTTACTTAAAGATTTTACCGTTCTTGAAAATGTTATTATGCCAAGACTTATTAGCGGTCTTGATCAAAAAGAAGCAATAGAAGATGCGTGCAAAATATTAGATGATTTAGGACTTGAGAAAAAACTCTATAATATGCCCGGAGAATTATCGGGAGGAGAACAACAACGAGTTGCAATAGCTCGGAGCCTAATTAATAAGCCGAAAATTATTTTAGCTGATGAACCGACAGGTAATTTAGATCCCAAAACTACAAATGAAGTATTTAATTTATTTTTAAAAGTAGCAAGAGAGCAAAACACCGCAGTTATTATGGTAACACATAACCATGAGTTAGCACATAAAATGGATAAATTATATAAGCTAAAGCACGGATTATTAAATATAGCTTGATTTGAAGCCCAAAAATTCTGATAATTAAATTATATTAATACTATTTATTTAATAAAGGTTAGTAATGGCTGAGCCTATCATATTTACTCTTTTACTTGGCAATAAAGATCAGATATTAGAAAGAATAAACAATCAGGAAGCTCAAAATAAACTACCTATTATTCCGCTTCAAGTTAATAAAGAATCACATATATCCGATAAAGAACGTATTTTTTCGGAAATCTTAGAAAGATCCCATAAAGAGGGCAAAACACCGATTTTTAACATTCAACTTAACAATAATGATGTAAAACCAATTTTTCGGGTACAAGATTTAATTAATTCGCAAAATTTAAATATAAAAACTACTATTACTTTTGATCAATATAATTCATTAACCCAAAATCCTGAGCTGGAAGCTTATTGGAAGCAAATTATGGAAAAAGTTGATCATGTTTTTTTCACAAATGAAACAGATCAAAATTTAGCTATAGCCGATGGTATAGTGCCAAAAGATAAAACCACTACAATTACGGATATAAGTTTAGTAACATCTGTTTTTAACAATCTTGTATATGATCGTGAAATTGACCAGTTGCTCTCCGGTACGATACCTGACAAAGCAAAATTAGATAAACTAATAAAAACAGCTAAAAATCAAGGTGGTAGAGTAATTATAGAAACTTGGCCTCTTTCTGCAGACGAAGCAACAAATCTTATCACTGCTAAATTCGGTATTAGCTCTGAAGATCAAATTTACGGATTGAAACTTGAAATTAATGAAATCTTAAAAGATCCAAATAATGCTGCTGAAAACTTTAAAAAATTTGTATCACAAATATCTAGGCAATTTCAAAAAGATTTAGGTAAAGCTGAGGTAAGCCCTATTGACTTTAATTTTAATACAAAGAAAGTTATGAAAGATAGAGCTGAGGATATACAAAAAGAACAAACAACACCATATAAACCTCCGCAAGAAAACCAACCACAACAGCAAGGTTTTTTTAGAAGAGTTTTTAACTATTTTAAAAATATAGCAACTAGTTTTAAAGAAAAAATATTCGGCAAAAAAGAAGAACCTAAAACTCAAGAATCAACATCTCCAACTACGGAAGCAATGACGCAAGAACAGCAAGTAGTTGCTGTCCCTTCTATAACTCAACCGGAACAACAAGCTTCTGTGAGTAATACAAAACCATGGGAAGAACTAGGAGTTACACAAAAAATGTATGAAGCATCTCTGCAAGCAGAAAAACAATTAATTAAATCACTAATAGAGACAAAAATACCTAAAAAAAAATCATAACCGGTTATAAATACTGAAGATACTGAAGCTCAAGCCGGTATTTATAATACAGAAAATATAAAACAACCTGAGTATTTATACACTGAAGATGATATAAAAAATATATTGGAAGCAAATATAGATAAGAATAAATTCTCTATATTTCATCACGCCTCTTTAGAAGAGCCGGAAATACTAAAAGATACTCTTTATGCTACAGGAGAGGGGTTACTATTAGATAACAAATCTGCAATTATACCATTAAATACAGGGCATAAACATTGGTTACTCTTAACGGCTAGTAAAGATGATAAAGGAAATATAAACTTTATTTATAATGACCCCATGGTGAGCCATTAGAAACTCGTCCTAAAGTAACAAAATATATTAACGAAGTTTATCCCGGTGCAAAAATAATAGAACTAAACACCAAACAACAAGAAAACGCTTATGATTGCGGAGTTTTCGTATGCGATAGTGCAATAAAATTTTCTAAAGGTCAAAAAATTCTAACTACTGAAGAATCTAAAGGACAAGGTATAAATTTAAGAAAGGCTCAAGCTAATACACTATTAATGCAACAGCAAGCACAAGAAATCGTGAGACCGTTAAAAACAAATTCTGTACAGCAATCAAGTAATAAATTTCAAGAATTAGTGAAGAATCAAAAAACAACTGATCACTCTAGACGACTCTAATATACTCTTATAAGAATAAGTAGTATACTTGGTGCAACTTTAAAAAGAGTAATCGGTTCAAAGTCCTCGGAGCGGAGCATATACTTAATATGTGAGTACCGCAGCTCTTGTAGAACGACGTAGCCAATTTTTGAAATTCTACCTGAGTATACAAAAAAACATTAGGCAAAATTCCTAATTCCTAATATAATTATTTATAGTTAATTTATATTTAACAAGAATGACTATCATACTTGTGATCGTTATTATAATAATGATCACCTTATCAGCTTTATTTGCTGCTACAGAAACTGCTATTACCGCCTCCTCGCCGGGGAAAATTCATAAGCTTAAAATTGCCGGTAATAAGCGTGCTAAAACAGTTTTAGAGGTTCTTAAGAAAAAAGAAAAAGTCATAGGAACTTTATTAATAGGTAATAGTTTAATCAATACGGTTTGTACCACTATTGCTACTACTCTCTTTATTAGCTTTCTCGGCGATAACGGACCAATAGTTGCTTCCGGCGTTATGGCTTTTATAATTATTGTTTTTGCCGAAGTAGTACCGAAAGCAATAGCCGTTGCTAAGCCTGAACAATTAGCATTAAAAATGGCTTCAACTATCGTAATATTTTTAAAGCTTTTCAAACCTATTAATATTGCTCTTGATTACATTACAAAAATATTTTGCTTCATATTTCGTATTAATTTAAATCCTCAAATATCAGGAACGGAAGAAGTAAGAGGCGTGATTGAGCATTACCATCAAGAAGGCGGAGTTTATAAATCCGATCGTAATATGCTCGGCGGAATATTAGATATACGTAATATGACGGTATCGGAAATTATGACTCACAGAAGTAGTATTATAGCCCTTAATATTGACCTACCTCATGAAGAGATAATTAAAACTTTATTATCGGTGGCTCATACACGTATACCTTTGTGGCAAGATAATAGAGATAATATAATAGGGATTCTCAATCTAAAAGATTTGCTTAAAGCATTATACGAAAATAATAATGATGCAAAAAAAGTTGATATTAATAAACTTCTAACTCCACCTTGGTTTATCCCTGAGAACGCACTTGTAGTAGATCAGTTACATGCCTTTAGAGAGCGTAATAATCATTTTGCTTGTGTTGTAGATGAATATGGCGATTTACAGGGAATTATTACTCTTGAAGATGTTATAGAAGAAATCGTAGGACCTATTACCGATGAACATGATAGGCTTAATCATGAAATTATCAAGAAGTCTAATACCGAGTTCATTATAAAAGGCACTACGACTATTAGAGATATTAACCGAGAACTTGATTGGAATTTATCGGATGAGGATGCAAATACTATAGCGGGGTTAATAATCCATAAAATTGCTAGAATTCCAAATCAAGGAGAAGTAATTGAAATATTTAACTTTAAAATAATAATTTTAAAGAAAATTGCCAATAAGATTGATAGCGTAAAAATTACCGTATTACCTACTACCGAGGAAACAATAAGCAGTGAGTGAAATCGGTAATTTTTTACTACTAACAACGATGTGCTTAAGCGGGATGTCGATTGTTTTTGGCTTATTAACGCGTCATTGCGAGCGACTAAAAGGAGCGTGGCAATCTCATGAAGTAATACAAAAACTCCTGAGATTGCCGCGTCGACACTTCGTGCCTCCTCGCAATGACAATATTATCAGTTTTTCTTTCTACGCAAGTGCCTTATGCCCCGTACTCGCTTTCTTTACCCTAGTCTATGCTTTTATTATTTCTGACTTTTCACTACAAAATGTTTTCTTAAATTCTAGCATCTTAAAGCCGTTAATATATAAAATAGCCGGTAGTTGGTCAAGCCACGAAGGCTCAATGTTATTATGGTTTTGTTTATTACAAATCGTTAGTTGCTGTTATATATTTTTACTTAAAGATAACCGTCTTAAATTTTCATCTATTATTATTCTATCAGCCATACAACTATTTTTTAGTAGTTTTATTTACTTTACCTCCAATCCTTTTAACGTGTTTTCTTTCGCTCCTAAAGAGGGGCTTGGACTAAACCCGATGCTCCAAGATATTGCTTTGAGCATCCATCCTCCTCTGCTTTATTTAGGCTATGTCAGCTATGTAATGCCTTTTACTATTGTTTGTGCCGCTATGTTATTCCATTCCTCTTCTATGTCATTCCTACGAAAGCAGGAATCCATTAATGACATACGCTTTCTCAAAACATTTTCCAATATTGGTATCTTGTTTACTACTATCGGCATTAGCCTAGGTTCTTGGTGGGCCTATAGAGAACTCGGCTGGGGTGGATTTTGGTTTTTCGACCCGGTAGAAAATATTTCGCTATTTCCTTGGTTATCCGGAATTATGCTACATCATTCTATAATAGTTACTACCAAAACAAACCGAATGCAAAACTGGACGATAATCTTATCAATTGTTACTTTTTTGCTCGTAATATTTAGTACTTTTTTAGTACGCTCCGGTTTTATTACCTCAATTCACTCTTTTGCATTCTCACCTGAGAGAGGAATATACTTACTTGGGATATTCTTGATTATGGGGATTGGTAGTACTTCGTTGTATACTACCACATCATTGCGAGGAGATGCATCAGCATCGACGAAGCAATCTCAGGAAACTGACCGAGATTGCCACAGCCACTTTCGTGGCTTCACAATGGCTGGTATAACCCTCGGCAACATCTTCTTTCTCCTTAGCCTTATTGTGCTAATAGCTGCCACACTTTACCCGCCAATTTATTCTTTATTTGACGATAAACCTATTATTATCGGTGAAACATTTTTTGTTAATAATTTTATTATATTCGTTATCCCTATTCTTTGTACTATAGGATTATTTACTACTAAAAGCTCTATTAAAAAACATATTATAATTCTAATATTATCTCTAATAATTACTTATTTTATCTCGTTAAAAGTAACATTTAGTGTTATATCGATTTTAACTATAATCGCATCTATATTTTTGATGCTTCATAATGTTTATTATCTTTTGATTAAAACTAATTATTTTAGAAATAGGCTTAAAACAAGTACTACTAGTATGACCTTAGGGCATTTTGGTTTTGCACTAATTGCTTTCAGTATTACTATGAATGCACTATTACAAAGTGAAATGGATTTTACTGGTAAAATAGGGGCAAGCAAAACATTTAACGAATTTAAAATAACCTTGCAAAATATTAAGTTCGCTCAAGGTAAAAATTATTATAGACAAATCGCTGAATTTTGGCTTGAGGATAATAGCCGTAATATAACTATATTAAAGCCGGAAAATAGGCTTTATATAGTTGAGAAGAGCTTATCGCAAGAAAGTGATATATATTCTTACTTATCATATGATCTTTACGCCGTTTTAAGTAATATAGACGGCGATATAATTCATGCTAAAATATATTATAAACCAATGATGAGCTTTATTTGGCTTGGAATTATTCTTACCGCTTTCGGCTTTTTTATTGCACTAATCAGAAAAAATTCTAGCTAATTTGAACCATCACATTTAAGGTTTAAAATTTTAATACTATTCGGATGATCAGCTCCAAATTTTTCTATCTGATTATTACGGAATTTTTCATACCAAAATTTCTTAGGTAAAGCACAACTAGCTTTAGCGGCTGCAAGATACATATTACTTATTTCATATGTAATAGTTGAGATTTAATCTTACATTTAGTAAAATTAAGATAATANNNAATGGAGGATTAGAGATGAATCTAAATCAAAAAA
>NZ_MXAX01000298.1:0-20640 GCF_019249195.1 Rickettsia sp. TH2014
AACTGCAATACGGAGGCACGACCGAAAAAAATCTCTTTTAGCATCTGTTCTTCGTGGGATGCACATCTTAGTTGTTAGATGTAGCATCTGTAGAAAGGCAAATAAAGCTTGTTTTTGAATAATTATATCTGTGATTTTGCGAATTTTGCTAAAAATTAAAGATATTACATATAGGTTACGTTTAGTTCAAAGATTTGCAAAATTGTTACCTCCTATGTTAGTAATAAAACTAGCAGAAAAACTTGGTGAGTCAGGAAATGGTTCATTTGGATATAAGAAATTAATTTCGATATCATTGATATATTTAATTATTTGTTTATCGTGTTCATTAATAGCAGAGAGATATTTTTCTTTAATAGTTCGTTTTTCATCTTCATTTGCTACAATACCTAATTCATATATTAAGCCGTGTTCCCATTTAAAATGTTGTACTACGCTATATCCATTACCATGCCGAGCTGTTGTAGTATAAATTTTTTTATAAATTTCATCTTGTGTAACAAAGTCAATAATATTTCTAACTTCAATCTCAAATTTTTTTATCAAAATTTGAGGTTAGTACTTCTGCTATAAAAGAACTTAATGGATTAAGATCAAAACCGATAACCTTTCTATTAAGTCTAATTGCTTCAAAAAAAAGCAATTCCACTTCCCATAAATGGATCAAGTCAAATCCCATTTTCTGGAGTATAAGTTTTAATGTATTCAGCCCAAATATTATGTGGTTTTTGCCCCAATATTTTAGTGCTGTATATATATGTGGTCTTTTTTCTTCCACCAAAGCATGATTAACACCTTTATTTATTGATATATCAATCATATATTTGAAAGCTGAAATAATTAATAATAAACATATTTATATAGCATATTAATTAATTTGATTCTATAAGTAATAGAACCTTATTAAGTAAATTATGTATACTTAGTTTAGAACTTCATATTAACTATTCTATTTTTTAAATTTTTAGATATCTTATCAACTGTTGCTATTAATACTAACAATTTCTTTAAAGCCTAATTGCTTTTCTATGTTAAATAGTTTAATTTAGGAAAGAAAATAATTAATTAAATCTTTAATATATGAGCGATTTATTCAGCTTTAACAAAGAAAAAAAAAGTAAGCTAGTCGATAATAATTACAGTGCAAAAGATATTGAAGTATTAGAGGGGCTTGAGCCTGTTCGTAAAAGACCGGGGATGTATATCGGGGGTACTGATTCAAATGCTATGCACCATTTAGTATCTGAAGTGCTAGATAATGCTATGGATGAAGCGGTCGCCGGCTTTGCAAGTATCATCACGATAAAAATGCATCTGGATCGCAGTATCACTATATTTGATAACGGTCGCGGTATTCCTATTGATAATCATCCTAAATTTCCTGACAAATCAGCTTTAGAAGTAATTTTAACTACTCTTCATTCAGGAGGCAAATTCTCAAATAATGTTTATCATACTGCAGGTGGGTTGCATGGTGTTGGAATATCGGTAGTAAATGCTTTATCTAAACATTTAGAAATAAAGGTTTATAAACAAGGTAAATTATATAGCCAAAGTTATTCTAAAGGAGAAAAATTAACTGATTTAATATGTGAAGAAGCATCTAAAAGGCTAAGAGGTACATCAATAAATTTTACTCCAGATCCGGAAATTTTTAGTGAAAAATTACATTTTAATCCTAAAAAGATTTATGAGCTTGCAAGATCAAAAGCCTATTTATATCGTGGTGTTACTATAGAATGGGAATGCGAAGTAGAAGTGCCGTCAGATATACCTAAAAAGGCATTAATAAATTTCCCGAACGGTTTAAAAGATTATTTAAGTTCAAAAATAACTTTAGATAATTTAATTATGCCGGAAATTTTTGCAGGTAATATAGAGTCTACGCCGGACGAGATAAAACTTGAATGGGCGATTTGTTGGCAAAATAATGATAACTCGGCATTTATTCAATCATATTGTAATACTGTTCCGACTCCTCAAGGAGGAACGCATGAGCAAGGTCTTAAGTCAGCTATTTTACGTGGGCTTAAAGCATACGGTGAAATGATAGGAAATAAAAAAGCTGCTAATCTAACTATTGAGGATATCTTAGAAACCGCAAGTGTCGTACTTTCTATTTTTATAGCTGAGCCGTCTTTTCAAGGACAAACTAAGGAAAAATTAGTATCAAATGGTGTAAGTAAACCGGTTGAGAATATAATAAAAGATCATTTTGACCACTTCCTTAGTAGCGATAAAGCTTTAGCTACTAATTTACTTGAGCATGTAATTGCTATTGCTGAGTTTAGAATAAGTAAGAAAAACGAAAAAAATATTTCCCGTAAAAATGCCACTCAAAAATTACGTTTACCTGGTAAACTTGCTGATTGCACACGAACTACGCCCGGAGGGACGGAATTATTTATTGTAGAGGGTGATTCGGCAGGAGGCTCTGCAAAACAAGCTCGTAATAGAGAAACGCAAGCAGTATTACCGCTATGGGGTAAAGTTCTAAATGTTGCGAGTTCTACGCTTGAGAAAATCGTTAATAATCAAGCAATACAAGATTTAGAAATAGCTCTTGCTTGCGGTAGTTTAAAGAATTATAAAGAAGAAAATTTGCGTTATGAAAAAATCATTATTATGACTGATGCAGATGTTGACGGTGCTCATATAGCTTCGTTATTAATGACTTTCTTTTTTTTACGAATGCCGAAATTGGTAGAAGAGGGGCATTTATATCTAGCTAAACCTCCGCTTTATCGTTTAACGCAGTCTAATAAAACTTATTATGCAGGCGATGAAGAGGAAAAAGCTAGGTTAACGGATAAATTATCGAAAGCTAGTAAAGCTAAAATTGAAGTAGGTAGGTTTAAAGGTCTCGGCGAAATGATGCCTGCACAATTAAAGGAAACTACTATGCATCCGGAAAAAAGATCTCTTTTAAAAGTGACTTTAGAAGATTTTCAAAATGTCGATAAAATAGTAGATGATTTAATGGGTAAAAAGCCGGAAAAAAGATTTCAATTTATTTATGAACAGGCTTTAGTTAAAATGGATAAGATTATTAACGAGTTGGATATTTGACAGCGTCATTCAGAAAGCTTGATACAAGCGAAATTTTCGAGACAAGCCTTTGTTCACGTACTATTTGTACGTTCCGCAGGCCTGCTCTTAAGTTCATCTTGTCTGAAGCTTTCTGAATTTAGCTGTAGGACATCATTACAAGGAAAAATTCTAAACACATACGGAGTATTATGTTATTACGTTTAATTATAACACTATTTTTTATTATAAATTCTATTTGTGCATTTGCAGAAGAAGAAAAAGAGCTTGAAAATAAAATATCAAATCAGGAAGCTTATAAGCAATTTCAAGACGTATTTGAACGTATCGAAAAGGATTACGTACAAGTTCCGGATAGGCAAAAAATGATAGATGAAGCAATTAACGGTATGTTAAACTCTCTTGATCCTCATTCAAGCTATTACACCGATGAGGATTTAGAAGATATTTTTACTTTTACAAAAGGTGAATTCGGCGGAATCGGTGTTGAAATAATGTATGATAGCGGAGCAATTAAGATAATATCGCCTATTGATGATTTACCGGCTTTTAAAGCAGGGCTTAAAGGCGGGGATTATATAGTAGGCGTGAATGACGAGTTAGTCTCTACGTTTGGACCTAATAAAGCTATAAAAGAGATGCGTGGTACGCCTGGTACTAAGGTTAAATTGTTGATAATTAAGGAAGAAGAGGCAAAACCGCAAGAGCTAGAGCTTACTCGCGAAATAGTAAAAATCAAGCCGATAAAAGCACATTTAGAAAAAAATAATATTGCATATATACGTATAACTACTTTTAATGAGTCAACAATTTCTGAGTTGAAGGCAGCAGTAAAGAAGTTAAAAACTGAAAGTAAAGATGACCTAAAAGGTATAATTCTAGATTTACGTAATAATGTCGGAGGTATACTAGATCAAGCTATTGCCGTTAGTGATTATTTTATTGATTCCGGTGTAATTGTAACAACAAAAGGTAGAACTACATCAAGTAACAGCGAGACTAAAGCAAATGAGTTTTCGTTAAAAGCTCCCAAAGTACCTATGATAGTTTTAATAAACGGTAATTCTGCCTCTGCCTCGGAAATAGTTGCCGGAGCTTTGCAAGATCATAAAAGAGCAATAATACTTGGCACTAAGTCTTTTGGTAAAGGATCAGTTCAGGCTTTAACGCAAATCAATTCTAGGGCTGCCGTAAAACTCACTATATCTAAATATTACACCCCAAGCGGTCGTTCTATTCAGGCAGAAGGAATAGAGCCTGATATTTTAATTGAGCCGGCAAAAGTCGAATATCCTGAGGTGAAAAAAATAGATAAGCGTTTTTCAGAAAGTTCTTTAAAAAATTACTTAAAGAATGATAATGAAAAAAATAAAGATAATTCATCTAAAAATAAAGATAGCAAAAAAGAAACAAAAGCCAAAAATAATAAACAAGAAGAGAATGAATTATCAGAATTATACAAAAAAGATTATCAATTTGCTCGTGCTTATGATGTAATTACAGGGTTGATTATTAATAAAAAGCTGGAAACGAAAGAGAAAGTTAAACAAGAAGATAAGTAGAGAGGATAATGTCATTCTAGGTTTTGCTGCATGGATACCGAGTCGTCATTGCGAGGAGCCGTAGGCGGACGCGGCAATCCAGAAAAATAATAAAAAAATTCTGTAAATCAGAATTTTTAACTGGATTGCTTCGTCAATTACTTCGTAATTTCCTCGCAATGACGACTTTCAGTATCCATGCAACAATGCCTTTAGTTGAGTAGCTTATGACGATTTGGTATGTAAGTAAGCTTTCCACAGGAATGACATCCGCTGAGCTAAAAATAACTACTAGGTCTCGTAATGAACCATAATAAGTATATAGTAAGATTGTCATTTATTATATTATTTCTTAATATTGTCATAAATATGATGTTTTATCGTTATTTTATGATAAAAGAAATGATAGTAAAACAAGTGGCTTTGGAACATACTAAAATTGTAGAACTTTACACTGATAATATTTGGAATGCTCATCAGAACGTAATCAGTAAATTACATAAATTCGATTATTTAAAACTATTACAAGATCAAGATTTTATTAATTTTGCAAAGATTACCGCTCAATGGTTCACCAATCTTAATATTAATATTTCTCTCTACGATCTCAAAGGTAATAAATTCATCACTAGTAATATGTTACATATGTATAGTGTAGACAATTATAAAGATGATAGCTTGGTTGAGATATTTACCGCAAAAATCGATAATTTTTTTTTAAAATCCTTTACTTCAAAAGCTCCGCTTCGAGATGCTTTTGAGGGTATTACAAGTCATATATTATTACCAAGGGTAGTAATAGAAAATGAAAGTGATTTAACAATAGAAGAAGCTTCTGTTGTTACTAGCTATATCCCTGTTATAGATAATAATTTAGATTTTCCCGTAGATGCAGTATTTGAGATTAACACTAATATTACCAGCCAGTGGCAAAATATAACATCTCTTGAGCAAAAAGTTTTTATAACTTTTATCATTATTTTTATAATATTCTGCACTATAATTATTAGTAATACTAACTATGCTAGACAAATTATTGAGGAGCAGCTTGAAACAAATAGAAATTTAAAAGCTCAAATAGTAAAAGTAGAAAAAACCAGCTCTTCAAATACAAAGTTTTTTGCTAATATTAGTCATGAATTGCGTACTCCACTTAATGCTATAATAGGCTTTTCGGAGATTCTTATGTCGGAAAGAGATGCAGAAAAAAGTAAAAATTATATTAAAGATATAAATGATGCCGGTAAACATTTGCTTAGTATGATTAATGATATTTTAGATCTTTCTAAAGCTTCTGCCGATAAATTAAAAGTAGATAGTATAGATCTTGATTTAAATAAATTAATTAGTTCTTCGCTGATACTTGTTAAGTCTCGTGCCGATCAAGCCGAAGTAGCTTTAATTAGTAGATTACCGAAAGAGCATGTGGTTATAAAGGCTGATCCAAAGAGGCTAAAACAAGTATTCTTAAATCTTTTATCAAATGCCGTGAAATTTACAAATTCTGGAGGAAGTGTTACTATTGCACTTGAAAAAGATGAGTTAGCAAAATTAGTATATATAAAAGTTATAGATACCGGCATCGGTATTGAGGAAAAAGATATCCCGAAAACTTTATCGGCGTTCGGTCAAATTGATAGTGAGTTTAGTCGAAAATATGAAGGTACCGGGCTTGGGTTGCCGCTTACTAAAAAGCTTGTTGAACTTATGAACGGTGAATTTGATTTGCAAAGTAAGATAAATGAAGGTACAACCATAACAATAACTTTTACATATGACGGTAGTATTGAGATATAAGTATACTCGCTGAATTTGAAAAATTGGCTTCGTTATTTTTTTGCTTTTAATCCTCACGTACTAGTATGTACGCTGCGGTTAAAAGCTTCAAAACACCTTGCTCTTTTCCAAATTGAGCTTCGTATAACTGTTCTTCATTTACTCGTAAGTATATTGCCTAAAAAGAATTTTTTGAGATAGAATGACAATAAGGTCTTTATTAAGTGTTGTATAAAACAAAAGCACTTTTTTAGGTAATTCCGAAATATAAAAAATTGTGTGGAATATTAAAAATTTTTCGGTATTATAAAAAAATTATAAATTTTTAAAAAATATATGAAGCTTATTATCTTATTATTTACTTTTTTATTTTCTATGTTTTCTTTTGGAGAAAGCGAAACTATTAAAGGAAAGCCTTTAAAATATGCAGCAAATAATGATTTTGAAAATAGACTAGATGAACAGGAACAAGCAATCAGAAGGCTAATCGGTAAAGTTGAGGTTTTACAGCATAAAATTGATATGCTAACGCAGAACTCAAATATTCCCAATCAAGAAGAAAATACTGAAGTTTTAGAAGCCGGTGATTCAAAAAAACAAGATGTTTTTGATATAGCTTTGCTTAAAGATATGCCGGATAATGCTCCTAAAAAACCTATTGCGGTTAATAAGGATATAGCTCCTGATAAGCAAGCTTACGATTTGGCTCTTGCTGCTTATAAAGATAATAAACTTACTGAAGCAAAAGATAAATTTAAAAATTTTATCCAAAAATATCCTAACAGTTCGCTAATTAGTAATGCTTATTTCTGGTATGGGGAATGCTTTTTTAAACAAAAAGACTATAACGGAGCAGCGGTTAACTATTTAAAAGGCTATAAAGAGTCGCCGAAAGGGGCAAAGTCTTCTGATGGGTTATTGAAGTTAGCACTTTCCTTAGGCGAGCTAAAAAAGACGACAGAAGCCTGTAATATGCTTGCTAAGCTTGATAAGGAATTTCCAACCAATAGAACTGCCACATCCAAGAAAATGGCAGAAGATGCTAAGATTAAATTTGGCTGTAAAAATAAATAAAAATAATAAAATATGACTGATATTTTGGATGAAGTACTAAGTGATCAAAATGAAGAAAAAAGGTTAATTTTTTTCAAAAAGCTTTTACCTATAATAATAATCATTTCTATAATAGCTATTACTATAATGGTTATTATTATTAATAATAAAGATAAAAGAGTTAAAAATAACCAAAAAAACGGAGATATTCTTGTTAAGATCGTTGGTTTGGAAGCAACAAAAGATAATGAAGAATTAGCTTTTAATACTTTAGAGAATTTAGTTACTACTAGTAATACTAAAATAAAAGAAATAGCTGCATTAGAACAAGTAGCCATAAAGATTTCGGAAAAAAAATATTCAGAAGCGAAAGACCTGCTTAATAAAATTATTGAAAATAAAGAATATTCCGAAATTTCTACTTCTTATGCACGTATTTCATGGTGTGGTCTTGTTATTGATGATCAAAATCTAGATATTCAAGATAAAGAAAAATTGACAAAATATTTAAACTATTTTGATGACGAGAAAAAACCTTTTTGGGCTACGGCAACTATTATAAAAGCTATGTGGGATATTAAGAATAATATGAAACCGCAAGCAGAAAAAAACCTAAAAAATTTATTAATTTCAAATAATGTATCTGATCTAATAAAAGATCAGGCTAAAGCATTGCTTGTAAATTTAAATAAATAATAATTTGTACTTAAGGAAAAATATGACAAAAAAAATAGCACTTCTATTATTACCTTTTATTTTAATTTCATGTAACGGGCTTGGACCAAAAACGGTAAAAAATATTGTTGAGTTGACTCCTAAATTAGCAATTCAGACTAATGAGCTTATATATTTAGATTCTAGTGCAAATATATATACATTTAATGCAAATATGCTTAAGAATAAACAGTATAGTTTTGCTAGACGCAAAACGATTACCGAGCCGGTTTTTATAGGCGATATGATTTATGCCTTGGATATTAGATCGAATATTTCTGCATTTTCTATAGAGAAAAATAAGATTATTTGGTCTTATAATTTAAGTAGACATAAAAAAGATCATTATATAGGCGGCGGAATTTTACACCATAACGGAAAATTATACGTAACATACGGCTCAAGGCTGTTAGTAGTACTAGATGCAAAATCAGGATATGAAATAATTAGAAAAGAACTTCCGGATATTATTAGAATTAAGCCTATTGTGCTAGATGATAATACTGTCCTAGTGCAAACTATCAGTAATCAAACTATTGCTTTAAATGCAGAAACTTTAAAAACCATATGGGAACATGAAGGTCTAGCGGAAGTTTTATCGGCTAGTTATTTTATGACGCCGATAGTACAGCATGATAATGTAATAGTAACTTATAATTCCGGTCAAGTGCTTGCCTTAAATATAAAAAACGGTGAAGTAAGATGGAATTTTGAGTTTGCAAATCTTAATGATCGTACAGCTATACCGAATTTTGACGAATCAAGTATTTTATGTACCCCTGTTCATGATAATATGAATCTGTATATAGCGACCGGTCTTGGTAAGCTTATTAAGCTTAATATAGCAACCGGTAGTGTGATTTGGCAGGTAAATGCCGAGGATATTCAATCAATGTCTTTAATCGGTAATAGCCTATTTGTAACAAATAATGCTAGACAAATAGCAGCATTTAATCCTGAAACAGGGAAAGTAAAGTTTGTAGCTGATTTAAATGATGGAAAAGATCCTAAGAAACTAAAATCTGCTACTTTTTTAGTTCCTTTTGTTGGAGTTGATAATAACAATAAGCGAAGTTTAAATGTTATTTCCGTTATCGGTGTTTTATATAGTTTTGATGTTGATAATAATGGATTAAACATGATGCCTCATATTGTCAAAATTATAAAAAATATTCGTCATTATGGGCTAATGGCAAATAATAATTTATATTTTTCTACCGATAGAAAAATAATATTCGGAAGTAAATAAATTATATTTAGCTTGACAGATAGCGGGTATTAATGCTATTAAATATGTTTCTTGATTCTTTAATTTTAAATGCTAATTAAAATAGATACTATTGTGAAAACTTACTCGGCAAAGCCATCGGAAATTGAAAAGAAATGGTGGGTCATAGACGCAAAAAATATTGTACTAGGACGACTCGCTAGCAGAGTTGCTAATATGCTACGCGGTAAGCATAAACCTAGCTTTACACCTCATTTAGATTGTGGTGATAATATAATCATAATAAATGCAGAGCATGTAAAATTAACAGGTAAAAAAGCGAATCCCAAAGACGGAAAAATATATTACAGACATACAGGATTTCCAGGTGGGATAAAAGATACTACGGCAGGTAAAATCTTAAGCGGTAAACACCCTGAGAGAGTTATTAAAATGGCCGTAAAAAGAATGATTACAAGAAATACTTTAGGTGCTAAGCAAATGAGTAATTTGTATGTTTATGCAAATGGTGATCATCCTCATATGGCACAGCAACCTACTGTTTATGATTTTGCAAGCCAAAATCCAAAAAATAAAAAGTAATAGAATATGACCGAGTTAAAAATTAAAACAGAAAAAGTAGAAAAGCAGTTAACTAAAGAGCTTTTAAAACAGGTATTAAAAACTCCTAAAGAAAAAATAGATAATTCAGACAAGTTTTATGCTACAGGTAAAAGAAAAAATGCTATAGCACGAGTATGGCTTAAAGTAGGAAAAGGAAAAATAGTTGTTAATAAAAAAACAATAGACCAGTATTTTCCTTCTGAAACTTATGTGAAAACTATCTTACAGTCGTTTGTCTTAACAAAAACTATTGATCAGTATGATGTAATTTGTACTGTTAGAGGTGGAGGAATTTCAGGACAAAAAGGTGCTATTTTACATGGAATTTCTAAAGCTTTAGATAAATCTGCTCCAGATTTTCATGCTATTTTACGTAAAGGCGGTCTTTTAACGCGTGATTCTAGGGTAGTAGAGCGTAAGAAATACGGACAACGTAAAGCACGTAAGAAAACACAATTCTCTAAACGTTAAGATAGAGAGAAGTTACTAGCCAATTGTAGACACCGAACCGTCATTGCGAGTAGCCGCAGGCTGCGTGGCAATCTAGCAAAAATAATAAAAAAATGTTAATTTAACATTTTTACTAGATTACTTCGTCAATTGCTATGCAATTTCCTCGCAATGACGGATAAACAAGTCCACGCAACAATCCCTTCCCACGTAGGCGGGAATGAGATAAACAAGCCTATACGACAACACCTACGATCTTAATAAATTATATAAACACTTCTCCCCTGGCGGGGTAGCTCAGCTGGTTAGAGCGACGGAATCATAATCCGTGTGTCGGGGGTTCAAATCCCTCCCTCGCTACCATTTATTATCCCTTTTACTATATAACGTTATTAATAATTTAAAGCCAATAGCAAGTTACGGCATTGCCTAGAAAAAGTTTATATCGTCATTGCGAGCGACTAAAGGTCTTGTTGCACGGCTCAAAAAATGCCCTCAGTGTCATTCCCGCATAGGCGGGAATCCAGCATAAAGCGAGCTTTTAATTTCAAAAACTTGCTGTATTTATACTTTTTTCTGGATTCCCGCCTACTCGGAAATGACATAAGCGAGCCATGCAACAAGGCTGCGACTAAAAGGAGCGTGGCAATCTAGGCTCTGTGAAGATCTCTAAAAAGATTTGATTTGCACTAAAAAATATCTCAAAATAACAAATCAATTAAAAACCTTTGCAAAGCCTAGCATTTTATGAAATTGATTTTAACAAGTTTAATTTTTATATTTATGAGCTCTCTTCCAATATATGCTAAATCCTTGCCTAAAGGGTTCGTGTATCTGAGAGATATCGACTTTACAATTATTCAAAATATGCGTTATTATTCATATGAAAATTTTGTTGGTAAAAAGGTAGATGGTTATAAAGCACCAGAAGCAATTTTAACCATAGAAGCTGCTAAGGCTCTTAAAGCAGTACAAGCTGAGATAAAAAAAGATGGTTATTCACTTATTATATATGACGCATATAGACCGCAAAAAGCTGTACAACATTTTTTAAGATGGAGCAAAGATAATATTGATCAAAAAAAATAAGGAAAGCTTTTACTCATATATAGATAAGTCTAAATGTTTTACACTAGGTTATATAGCTGAAAAATCCAGGCATAGTAGGGGTAGTACTGTAGATTTATCAATAATAAAGCTTCAGAAGGAAGTTAATAATAATTCAAAAGTCATTAAAAGAAAATTGAAAGATGAACGTGTTATATCCCATTTAGATGATAATACGGTAGATATGTATACTTCTTTTGATTTATTTGATGAAGCTTCACGTCATGACAGTAAATTAATTGATAAACAATATTGAGAAAACGTAATTATTTACGTTCTAAGATGCAAAAACATAATTTCAAAGCATGTCAGATTGCGCGGTGGCATTATACACTTGAAGATGAGCCTTATAAAGATCAATATTTTAACTTTGATATAGAATAGACTTCCTGCATAAGTCACTTCTAAAGGTAATTTGTACGTCGATCCGGTACTCGAATCCTCACGTACGCTTGTGTGCGCTGCGGTTCGAGGTGAAGTGTCTCTTTCAAATTCCTCTTTATAAGATGATTTATGCAGGTAGTCTAATAAAAAACTATGACAGTATTAAGCAAAAAAATGTATTGCGTGTGAGGGTGGTATTCCGCCGCTTGAGAAAAAAGAAATTGATAAGTTATTAGTTCAATTACAAAGTAAGTGGTAAGTGAATTAGAGCATCTTTATAAAAAATATAAATTTCCTAATTTTGTATAGGCTATGGAGTTTGCCAATAAAATAGCAGAAATTGCAGAGCAGGAAGTGCATCATTCGGGTTTAACCATATCTTGGGGAGCATGTAGCGTGGAAATATGGACTCATAAAATCGACGGTCTTACTGAAAGTGACTTTATATTGGCTGCAAAGATAGAAAGTATTAATTCTTAAGTGAAAAGAATAATAGCAAAATCACGCAAGTATCAACAGCTAAACGATGATTTCTTATTAAATTAATTGAATTATAACAATATTCTTAATAATATTTAATAATAAGACATGTTTATAATAAACATAAGGTAACGTTATGCCAAATTATCATATTAAATTTTTACCAAATATAGTTAATTTAATCGGTTATTTTTGTAGACTTGTTTTATTACCAAATTTAATATCAGCTGATTCTAGTGAAAATAGTTATGACCAAAGCCTTGATAGAAATAAGGTATATTCTGTACATTTAAAACCTTTTTCTAATAGTTCTACATATTTTTTAGATGAGCATCCTGATCATACCTTTGTACATATTGCTGATAAAAATATATTTTATGTGGATTGGTTAGAGAACTAAAATTTGCGTTTGAAGATATAAATTCATAGTTTTTAATGCCGGAAGCTCAAATTGATATGGTTAATTGGGAAGCTGAAACAACAACAAATCACTGTCTAAGTAATTTTATTATAAACTTATTTCATATAAGAGAAGTAAAAGATTTTATTGCTAATATAACTATATCTAACCTAGCAAATGTATTTACTGCACATATAATCGGTGATAATAATTATAACTTAATAAAGAATGATAGTACATATTATATGATTGAATCTAGTTGCGATAAAGATATTAGTTTATTGTCTAGAGGAACAAATGAATATGCTGTATTTACTTTAGGCAATGATACGGATACTTCATTATTTAGTGCTATAAATGAATTAATTGAAGGTGATAGAGAGGTAAATAGCGCTGCTACAGGTACTATATTTGTCTGTATTACAACAGCAGTAACATTAAGTATATTAGGCGTAAGATACCTGGCTAATAAAATTAAGGTACATATAATTCTGATTACCATGATGGTAGTGATCAACATAATATATGTTTAGGTCAAATAGAGGATCAAGAGGCTCTAAATAATTAAGTATACTCGTTTAATTTGAAAAATTGGCTATGTTATCCTTTGCTGATAATCCTCACATACTAGTATGATGCTGCGTTATCAGCTTCAAGATGCCTTGCTCTTTACCAAATTAAACTTCGTCTACCAACTCTTCATTTATGAGATATATATAAAAAATTTTTACTGAATTAATGATTCAAATTCTTTTACGACGGCTTGATAAAGTTTCCGTTTGAAAGGAATTATAATAGATAATAGTTCGTCAAGTGATGCCCAACGCCATTGGTCAAATTCCGGATTAGAGGTATTTATATTAATATCTTCGTTATTTCCGGTAAATCTAATTAAAAACCAGCGTTGTTTTTGTCCACGAAAATTACCGTTCCACAATTTAGGTATTAAAAAGCTCGGTACATCATAACTATACCAGCATTTGCTTTCGGCAATAATATATCCTTTATCGCTTCCTATTTCTTCTAACATCTCACGCATTGCTGCAATACTTGGGGTTTCGCCGGGAACTATCCCACCTTGCGGCATTTGCCATGCAGATATTTTTGTATCTCTTCTTTTACCGACGAATATATGGTTATCGGCATTTAATATCATCATGCCGACTCCTGGTCTATATGGTAAATCAAGATGTTTTTTGGAAGAATTTCTCATTATTTTTTACTTTAAAAAATCAATTATAATTTTACTACTTTATTTTTACCCGTTGTTTTAGCTTCGTACATAGCTTTGTCAGCACGTTCAATGAAAGATTCTATTGATTCTTCTTTTTTATATTCCGTAACTCCGATTGAAATAGTTTTTTTTAAAGGTTTAATTTGATCTTCAATGTGAAAATCCATATATTCTATTTTAGCTCTAACTCTCTCCGCAGTTTCGATTGCTTTAGAAATGTCTATATCCGTTAAAAGTATAGTAAATTCCTCACCGCCGAATCTTGCTATTAAGTCTGTTACTCTAAGAGTATTCTTCAAAATACGGGATACAATCGTTAAAACCTTATCGCCTGCTTGATGACCGTAAGTATCGTTTACGTGTTTAAAATTGTCGATATCGCACATAAGTAAATATAATTTAATACTTTCTTTATTAGCTTTCTCAATCATTTGTTTGAGGTGTATACCGAAATAGCGACGATTAAATAAGCCGGTTAAGCCGTCTTTAGCTGCTAAATTAACACTTTGTTCAAGGTCATTACGTAGATTATCTTGATATTGCTTACGCCTTAATTGTGTTCTAATTCTAGCAAGTAATTCACTTTCCTCTATAGGATAAACGAAATAATCATTAATACCGAGTTCAATACCTTTCACAACTAAAGGCATCCCGTCTTCATCAATTTGTAAAATTATTACCACGCCGCTTATTTCTGCTTTACCTCTTAAAATAACACCGATTCTCAAAGGATCTTCATTTTCGAGCGTACTACTAATAATTACTAAATCGGGTGTATATTCATTTATAATATCTAATTCATCGGAATTACTTATTACCTTTACGTTTTGGGTGATCTTAAGTAACATTTGTTTTATATTTTTAGCTTGTACCACATCATCATTAATTAGTAATATTTTTTTATCTGCAAAAGTGTCATGCATTACGATATTTGTTACGCCTAATAATGCATTAGTACTATTACGAAGCTTTAACTCATCAATTAAACTTTTCATTCTAGATAGCGATTTAAGTCTTACAAATAGAGCAGTATCGTTAATCGGCTTTGTTAAAAACTCATCAGCTCCTGCCTCAAGACCTTTAACTCGATCATCAATATCAGAAAGTGCAGTTACCATTACGACCGGTATATGAGTAGTTTCCGGATCGGTTTTTATCGTTTTACATACCTCAAATCCATCCATTTCCGGCATCATAACATCAAGTAGTATAATATCAATTTTGCCTTTTTTAAGAATTGCTAGTGCTTCTTTGCCGCTATTTGCAGTAAGAACCGTATAATACTCTTTTAAAAGTTTGACTGTTAGTAACTTAATATTGGTTTCTATATCATCTACTACTAATATTGTGGTCATAAGATTAAATTCTTGTTTTTAAAGGAAATAATTTGTATATTTATACTTTAATTTTAAGTCTTAAATGTATAATATATGAAAATTTCAGCAAATTCAATTAGAACAGGTAACATATTAGTTTATAATAATGATTTATGGGTTGTAAGCAAAACACCGGAACATACTCAACCAGGGAAAGGTGGAGCTTATGTACAAGTTGAGATGAAAAATTTAAAAACAGGTACAAAGCGTAACGATAGATTCAGCTCTTCCGATTATTTAGAAAAAGCCGAACTTGAACAAAAAGACTATCAATTTTTATATTTTGAAGGTGATGATTTAGTATTGATGGATACCAAACATTTTGAACAAATAAATGTTTCCAGGGAAATTTTAGAAGAAAAATTACCTTTCTTAACTGAAAATATGATTGTTAAAGTCGAATTTTATAATGAGAAGCCTTTAAATATTGAGCTCCCTCCAACTGTTATACTTGAAATTAATGAAACTGATCCGGTAATAAAAGGAGCAACCGCTACCGCTTCTTATAAACCGGCAATTTTAGAAAACGGTATTAAAGTTAAGGTCCCGCAATATTTAGAAGTAGGAGAAAAAATTGTTGTGAAAACTGATGATATGACATATGTCGAAAGGGCAAAGTAAGTTTAATGTCATTCCTGCGAAAGCAGGAATCCAAAAAAAAGTATAAATATAACAAGTTTTTAAAACTAAAAGCTCGCTTTATAATGGATTCCTGCTTTCGCAGGAATGCCATCGAGTAGATTTTTCGATCCATGCAACAACGTCGATTTATCCACGGCATGACGCTGTAATAAATTAACTATTAAAATAAAATGCAACCTATAACTAATTTATTAATTAATGCCCTGCGTAAAGCAGTTAAGTTTTTGCATAGAGATTTTTTAGAACTCGAAATGCTGCAAAAAGATTCTGTAAGAAACGAAGAATTTTGTAAGCGATCCTATTTAAGATTAAAAACTTTATTATGTGAAGAATTACAAAAACATACGCAATATTTATTTTTTCCAGAGGATCAATTCGATTTAAATAATAATTATGAGAGTGTCTTTTTAATTAATCCTATAGATAGCCCAAATAATTTCGCCAGAAGCATACCTTTTTTTGCGATATCCGTAACTTATTTAAAAAGGAATCAAGAAGTTTTAACTCCTACTTCTACAGTAATATATTTTCCTGCTCTTACTGAAATTTATTATGCTGAAAAAGGTAAAGGAGCTTGGATAGAAAAAAATAATTTAAACTCTAATTATCAAGGATTAAGACTTAGAGTTTCCGATAATGCTGATTTAAAAAACTGTTTAGCAATTATTGAAGATGTAAATCATAATGATTTGGAAGAGATAGAAGTGGATAATATTAGGTCTTTTGGCTCTCCTTGCTACGGGGCTACGCTTGTAGCATCAGGTAAAGCGGATTTAATATGTTTATCATTATTAAATTTTACATTATATTATGCATTTGAGCTTCTTATTAAGGAAGCAGGCGGGATAATTATAGATTTTAACGATAAATTTATATATTCAAATCGTTATACTACTAAGAAACTTAAAAAATATTAGAGGTTATATGTATCAGTTATTTTAGTTGATAATTAAAGAGATTTTATAGCAAAAATTAATAAGATTTTAAAAGAAATAGTAGTTCCTATTTCAAGAAAATCTTATAATTTGTAGCAAAAAAGCATTTAATTAGCTTTAAAGTAACTGATACAGTAACCTCTTGCACAGAAATTATTTTAGATTTGCATTTTTATTGTTAGAATATAATAATATTAATATAATTATTAATTCATAAAGTTATGGCGCATTATAAAGAGTTTGAATTTGACTGCGATTTTGGTGGACAAAGAGCCAAGTTTAAGTTTTATATAGGCACGCCTCAAGAAGGGCATCATCCGCTACAATTTCAAGCAAAATGGTTATCTGACGAAAGAGGCGGTACTATTCCTGATGAGGTTATGAAAGCAATATCACAACTAAATGATCTTGCCAAAAAAAACGGTGTTCCACTTCCGGATTTATGCGTATATGCTCTTGGTTCTGCTCAAGAAGCCCAGACTACCCCTCAAGAAGAAGATGAGAGTGAGCATCAAGAGGATAAAGCAGAGCAGGTATAGTTAAAAATAATAAGGAGATTCATAGAGATTAAAATGAAACAATATAATGATTTATTTAAAATTATTCACCGCGAAGGATATATATTTATTGCTAGCTTTGTATTAGTAAGTTTTTTATTAGCATCATTTAATGAAAAACTTGGCTGTATTGGATTTATCGCTACTGCTTGGTGTATTTATTTTTTTCGTAATCCTGATCGCTTTGTGCCTATAAGTGATGATCTGGTAATAAGTCCTGCAGACGGGATAATTCAAGAAATTAAGGAAGCATTGCCGCCCCCGGAATTAGGTCTTGGTGATGTGGAAATGATTAGAGTTAGTATTTTTCTAAATATTTTTAATGTCCATGTTAATAGAATCCCGGCAAACGGAAAAATTTTAGCACTTCATTATAATCCCGGAAAGTTTTTTAATGCTTCACTTGATAAAGCTAGTATTTATAATGAGCGTCAATCAGTATTAATGGAAACTGAACAAGGGCAGAAAATTGTTTTTGTTCAAATAGCCGGACTTATAGCAAGGCGTATAGTTTGTGATTTAGAAGAGGGTAATGAAGTTAAAACGGGCGAGCGATACGGTATAATTCGTTTCGGTAGCAGAGTAGATGTTTATCTACCGTTAACAACAGCTTTATTAGTGAGTAAAGGGCAGACTGCTATAGGTGGTGAAACTATCATTGCTGATTTTGGACGTAAAAAGACGGCAGAATTTAAGTTTGAGAGAAGGTAGTTAAATATCATACCGTGGGCTTGACCAGCGTTGTTGTGTGGATCGATTCCACCATCTTGTCATTCCGCGAGCTTGTAGCGGGATCCAGTAAAAATACTAGTATTTTTTATTGTGTTTATGGATACCGTGGTCAAGCCACGGTATGACACTTGGGAGTATAAAAATTGTTAAAAATTCGTAAATCTATAATAACTAAGCCTGTACCTCTGATAAAATTAATTCCCAACTTTATTACGTTGCTTGGTTTAGTAACCGGTATGAGTTCTATAAAATTTGCTTTGGATAGCAGATGGGAGCTTGCGGTATATTGCATTATAGTAGCGGCAATTATTGACGGTATCGACGGTAGAATAGCAAGGATGCTAAATGCAGCTAGCCCATTTGGTGCAGAGCTTGATTCATTATGCGATTTTGCTAATTTCGGTATAGCTCCTGCTTATTTAATATATTTATGGTCTTTTCAGCAATATGAATATAAGGTATTTTCATCAGCAGTAATGCTATTATTTATAGTGTGTATGGCGCTACGTTTAGCTCGCTTTAACGTTGGTATTTATCAACCGAAACAAGATAAAAAAACTGAATATTTTTTTACCGGTGTACCTGCCCCATGCGGTGCTTTACTTGCTTTAACGCCTGTAATGATAGATTTTGAAATCGGTACGTTATTAAATATTAATACCCGTACTCACACTATAACAATTAATATATATTTAGCTATTATAGCTTTTCTACTTGCTAGTAGGCTTCCTACAATCTCAACAAAAAATTTGAGTATTAAACCTGAATATTTATCGCTTGCAATGATTTTAGTTGCTATTGTTATTATAAATCTTATCATATATCCATGGTATTCACTGCCGTTAATTGCAGTTATATATATTCTTTCTATACCAATTTGTTATTTTTTTAAACATAGAGGGTATTGGTAAAGTTAATTATGCCGAGTGTATTACAACAAGCTATCGACAAATATAAACATCATCCATTTACTAAATATGTAATTATTATAGCCTTAATAATATTTATTTATTTGGGATATAGAATTTATGTTTGGGCAAATACACAATCCACGGATAATGCTTACATAGATGCAGATATTTCAAATGTTAGTGCTGAAGTTAGCGGTGTTTTAACAAAGTTATTTGTTACCGATAATACTAAAGTTAATAAAGGCGATCTGATAGGAGAAATTGACGATAGAGATTATAAGGCAAAGCTTGCAGCACTTGAAGCATCTATTGAAGCTTGCATAAAAAATATAGAAATTATAGAGCAAAAAATCTCAATAGGGCAGATTAGCCTAGAGCAGGCGGCTGAAAAATTAAAGCTTACTAAAATAAGCTTTGATATTGTTTTAACAGATTTTACTAGAGTGCAGGAATTAAATAAGGTAAAATTTGCTAGCTCTAAAACGTTAGATGATTCTAAAAACGCATATCAAAAAGCCAAAACGGATTATAAACAAGCGCAGTTAGATTTAGATATATCTAAGCAAAATTTACAACTTCTTGAACTTGAAAAAGCAGCAGAACAGGAAAAACTTAAAGAGCTAACGGAAAACAAAAAAGTAACGTTAAGGAGCTTACAAAATACTAAACTTATTGCTATGGTACCCGGTATATTCGGTAATAGTAGTTTAGAAGTCGGAAATTATATAGTACCGGGTAGGACGTTGTTTTCTATAGTTCAAGATAATACTATGTATATTCAGGCCAATTTTAAAGAAACGCAAATTAAGAAATTTAAGTCCGGTATGAAAGTCAAAATTGAATTTGATGCTTTGCCTAAAAAGATAATTTACGGGAAGATTCGTAATATCGCTCCTGCTACCGGTTCTAAATTCAGTTTAATCCCACCCGATAATGCTACAGGTAATTTTACTAAAATCGTACAACGTGTCCCTGTTTTAATAGATTTTGAGACCCCAAATGCTAATCTAGTCCCCGGCATGTCAGCAATAGTATCAATCAGAACTGATCAAAGTGTGTAATTTTTGTTAAAAATAGCAATAATTATTCTATTATAAGTTGCATATTTACTTATTACTTAAAAAGCTATATAATATAAGTAATACTAAAAGTAATAGTTAATATGCAAAGATATTTAGATCCAACGAATGATAGTTTGTTTAAAAAAATCTTTCGAGACTTAGAGAGATTAAAAGAATTCATTAACGCAGTTCTTGTACTTCAGGAGGGTTTTAGAATCAAAGAAATAGAGTTTATACCTATAGAGCAAGCACCTATTATTGATAAAGGAAAAAAAGCATATTTGATTTAAAGGTTAAAGATGAAGCCGGCAGCTGGTATATAATCGAGATGCAAAAAAGAAATGAAAGCGATTATTTAAAAAGAGTGTAGAAGTCAAGATTTAATCTTACAGACATTATAAAAATTAT
>NZ_MXAX01000299.1:0-89 GCF_019249195.1 Rickettsia sp. TH2014
CATACACACTTGTGGTTAAGTTTTTTGTCGATTTACTACTTTTCTTAGTTCGCAGCTACTTTTTTTATATCTACGCAACAAGGTCTTGC
>NZ_MXAX01000299.1:106-6829 GCF_019249195.1 Rickettsia sp. TH2014
TATCTACGCAACAAGGTCTTGCGGGAATGACGGTTTTGGTATCTACGCAACAAGGTCTTGCGGGAATGACAACCTTGAGTTAACTTTTTATAGGCAGTACCTGAATTGGTAGTAAAATGAATCTATAATTGAGTAATATTCTTTGATGTTTTTTTTACCGCTAAATACGACATTATTATTTTTATTATCGCTAAGTTCCATATATTTTGTTAGGCGATGTTTGTCTGCTATTAACTTTGCTTCTTTTTCTAAATTGATATTTTGTTCAAGATTTGGCTCTTTAATTAAATCTTTAAAGTAATTACTTATGGATTTTAATCCCAACTTTTCTGTTAATTTACTTAAATACTTATAAAATTTATGTTTGATAGTTTGTTTTTTTAGGTTCTGAATTTTTATTGAATATATTATCAGTTTTAACTACTTGTTTTTTATCGTCTACTACTTTCGTACTATCAGGTAAGTTTTTATTAGCTTCAGTTATTAGTTCATTTACTAAATTTTGTTTTTCTTCTTTAAGTACAGTGTCATTCAAAAAGCTTGATACAGGCGAATTTTTTGAGTGTATTGTATCCAAGTTAAGATTAGTAGTTTCTTGTTTTTCTATGTTCGGGAGTGGTATATTAATATGCTCGTTTTTTGTTTCAATGATAGGTGAGTCTATTAATTTATTCTCTCCAAAAATATCTAGCGTTGCTTGCGTAAATTCATCTACTAATTTTTGAGCTTTGATAGGTGTTATTGCTTCATTAAATTTATTTTCACTGTAATCTTTAACTACTTGAGTGATTTCTTCAGATGCTTTTGCTTCCGGTATGGTCATTTTGTATTTTTGTGCCATATCTTTTATGACATCATTAAGTTTCTTATGTTCTTCCGATAGCTCTAGCGGCTTAGGGTTAGTATTACTTTGTTTCATTTGCCGGAAAATATCTATAGATGGACGGCTTTCTATTTTTGCTTGTATTTGTGCTTTGATAAGTATATGTACATCTTTATCATTTAAGCATTTTTCTGATAGCTCGTTAATGATTTGTTTCTTGTTAGATTTATATAATCTATAATTTTCTAAAACTGTTTTTGAGGGAGCTATTTCGCGTTCTTCAAAACAAGTTTGGATATGGTTTATGATAGGCTTTAAAAGATCTTCGGTAATAGGTGAATCAGTGTCCTTATAGGGAAACACGGTAGATAAAAAATCTACTAGATCAATCTTGACATACTTTAAATTAGATTCTTCAGCAACTTTATTAAATAACTTTTCCTGCGTGCTTAGTGTATGCCCCTCATTATAAAAAGCATCAAAATTATTAGTAGCTGAATTGGTAATATCTTTTTGGAATTGATTTTGATGAGTTGTATTTGAGATACTTTGTTCTTTTGTTAAAGGTATATTTAAAGTATTTGCTAAATTTTTTTGTTCGCTTTCTAAGTTTGATATTATTTGAGATACTTGATTTTGTGTAATAAAATCATATATTTCACGAAATTCTGAATCCGGTACATTGTCTCTTAAAGCTTCTCTTATTGACCTGCTGCTACAATTCCCTAAAGTTTGTCCTGTAACTGTTCTGCTTGAATCAGCTGTTGGGTTAATAAGCTGCTCCGATTTGAACCTGTTAATCTCGTTATTATGAGCTTTTATTGCTTCTAGTTCATTTATAGATAATATAGAAAATATACTATCTTTTATTTCTTTATATATTAAATCTTTTACTTCTTTATCTGTTTGATTTTTGAGTTCATACTTAATGGAGCTGAATTTTGCTTTACTTCTTGCTTCTATTGTTTCATTTATTTTAGATAATTGATCTTTTGGTGTTTGATTTAGCTTTGAATTATCTGCTCTTACTCCAGCACCGGCATTATATATAATACGATAATTTTTTCCGTTTTCTTTAGAATATTTTATAACATTTGCATGTAATCCTGTATTAGTAGGAGCATTAGAATATGATAAATATGCTTCTCCGGTTTTTTGCAGTTTATCGTATATTTCATCTGTGGTTGTTTCTAAAAATTTTTTTAACTGTTCTGCGGGTGGCAATTTATTTAAGCTAGTTAAATTACGTGCTAAAAAGGATTGCTTATAAATCTCATCTAAGCCATTCATAAAATGGTCTAATTTTTATCTGTATTTTCGTCAGGATTTAAAGCCTTATAAGCTCCAAGTAAGGCTTTATAACTGCTAGCCGTTATAAAATGAGCTGAGCCTAAATTATAATTTTTTGTGGATTTATCGTAGGTACGGGCATCGTCAAGCATTTCGCGGTACTGAGTTGCTTTTGCTTCATACTCATATTCCCGTATGTTATTTAAGGCTTGAGTGATATTTTTATAATGCTCTCTCAGCTTATTCTCTTTTGGAGCAGTATTTATAAGCTCGTTTTCAGATTGTTCCAAGTTGCCGAACTTTATATCACTATTTATATTCTCAGTCATACTTTCTAACTCATTAGTTGAATAAGCGGATGTGAAAGTAATCCTATATTAAGGATAAATAAATATCAAGATAGTTCTTTCTAAGCCCTATAATTACTCTCTCAATATATCTATTTTATCTAGTTGCTCCCATGCAAAATTTTCGTCTTCTCGACCGAAATGACCGTAAGAAGCTGTTTTTTGATAACATGGAGTGCGAAGCTTAAGATGTTTAATAATTCTGCCTGGACGCATATCAAAATGCTGTGTTATGAGCTTAGTAATCTGTTCGTTACTTAATTTGCTAGTACCGAAAGTTTCAGCATAAATAGATACGGGAGCAGCAACACCTATTGCATAAGATATTTGTATTTCACAGCGATCGGTCAGTCCTGCTCCTACTATATTCTTAGCAATATAACGTGCCATGTAAGCAGCCGACCTATCTATTTTAGTTGGGTCTTTTCCTGAAAAACAACCGCCGCCGTGTCTTGCCATTCCGCCATAGCTGTCCACGGTAATTTTCCTACCGGTTAAACCGCAATCGGCAACAGGACCGCCTATAACAAACCTACCTGTTGGGTTAATTAGGTATTTAGTGTCTTTGTGAAGTAAATTGCTTGGTAATGCCTGTTTAATAATTTCTTCCATTACTGCTTCAATAAGGTCTTTTTGTTGTATTTCCGGATGATGCTGAGTTGATAAAACTACTGCATCAATGGCAACAGGTTTGTTATTTTCATATCGTAACGTGACTTGTGACTTTGCATCAGGTCTAAGCCAAGACAGTATATTTTTTTTACGTAAATATGCTTGCCTTTTCATTAATAAATGAGCGTAGTAAATCGGTGCAGGCATTAAGCTATCCGTCTCATTACAAGCATAACCGAAAACCATACCTTGATCCCCTGCTCCTATTTCATCGTCATTTGCATTGTCAACGCCCATAGCTATATCGGGTGATTGTTTAATGATAGATGAAATTACGGCACAACAGCTACCGTCAAATCCATAATTTGGATTATTATAGCCGATTTCTTGTATCTTGCTTCGTACTATTTGCTCAATATCTACATAGGTACTAGTAGTAATTTCGCCGCCTACTAAAACTAGACCGGTTGTTACAAATGTTTCACAGGCAACGCGACCACTAGGGTCATGTTTTAGAATTTCATCAAGTACCGTATCTGAAATTTGATCGGCAATTTTGTCTGGATGCCCTTCAGAAACCGATTCAGACGTGAATACAAACTTTTTCATACATTATGCTCCTTTTAAAATTCTTCAAATGTTTATGTCATTCCTGCCGAGGCATTGCCTGCGTGGATCAGTTTTCCGCCATTGTGAGAAGAATTACGTAGTAATTCGACGAAGCAATCTCGTGCCAAAGTCCTGAGATTGCCACGCTCCTTACAGTTGCTCGCAATGACGATATCTCTCTTTAGTTAGCAATGCCATATAGACGAAGTTCAATTTGGAAAAGAGCAAGACATTTCATATTTTTTGACCGCAGCGTACGTACAAGTAACGTGAGGATTAAAAAATATGAAACAACGACGCCAATTATTCAAATTAAACGAGTATATTCAATGAATCTCCATCCAGTTATTACCTACTCTAATTTCGGTTATAATCGGTACATCCATATTAGTAGAGTTTTCCATAATTTTTTTGATAATAGGCGTTACGAGTTCTACTTCACCCTCCGGCACTTCAAATAGTAATTCATCATGAATTTGCAGTACTAATCTGGTTTTAAGATTATTTTTTTCTATTTCTTGATCTAGATTGATCATAGCAATTTTAATTATGTCGGCATTAGTTCCTTGAATAGGAGCATTAATAGCTGCACGTTCTGCAAATTGTTTAAGCTTTTTATCATGAATTAGAGGTACAAAACATTTTCTGCCAAAGAAATTTATGACATAGTCGTTGCTACTTGCAAAAGCTTTCGTTTGCTCCATATATTCCTGCACTCCTTTATATTCGGCAAAATATTTCTTGATATATTCGGATGCTTCGCCGTTACTAACGTTTAATTGTTTAGCAAGCCCAAAAGCACTTATACCGTAAATGATACCAAAATTTATGGCTTTTGCTTTACGTCTATGTTCGCTAGTTAGTTCATGTTTTTGCAAGTTAAAGATTTGACAAGCCGTTTGAGTATGGATATCATCTTTATTGATAAACGCTTGTTTTAGTGCATATATATTTGCGATATGGCTTAATATTCTAAGCTCAATTTGGGAATAATCGGCAGATATTAATTTATATCCTTCTTCAGCGATAAAAGCTTGTCTGATTTTATTCCCCTCACTAGAGCGAATAGGTACATTTTGTAAATTAGGTTCTTGTGAACTAAGTCTTCCTGTAGTGGTAGAAGTTTGTAAAAATGTCGTATGTACTCTATGTGTTATATTATCTATCTGTTTCGGTAAACTATCGGTGTAGGTATTCTTTAATTTTGTAAGTTGCCGCCATCTTAATAACAAGTCGGCAATATTATATCCATGCTCGCTAAGTTTTTCGAGTATTTCTGCCCCTGTTGAGTAAGAGCTTGCTTTAGCCGAAGCTTTACCAAAAGGTAATTGCATTTTTTCAAATAAAATCTCACCTAATTGTTTTGGCGAACCAATATTAAATTCAGTTCCGCTAAGAGCAAAAATTTCTTCTTCAAGTCTAGCTATTTCTGTTCCAAATTCAGCAGATAACTGATTTAGATAATTTGCATCTACTTTAATCCCAATTTTTTCCATTTTATCTAAAATAAAACAAATAGGTAGGTCAATGTCGCTATAAAGCCTAAAGGCTTTATTATCTTTAAGCTCCAGTATATTTTGTTTATAAAGTGAAGTAAAATCGGCGACTATTCTTGCCGATTCAGTGATCCTATTATCCTCTTTCAAAGCCTCTTCAAATAAATTTTTCTGTGATAAACCGGCAGATAACGCATATTGCATTAGTTCTAAATCCTCTATAGCCGTAATTTCATGAGATTGTTCTGCATAGAATTTAAGTAGAGGCTTTAGAGAGTAGGTAATTTTTTTTATAGATTTATCGGTTAGTAAATTGAAGATTATATCCGAAAACCAGTCATTATTATTTTTAGTATTATAGGAAAATAGATCATGGGAAGTGTTAGAAATTTTAATAATATAGCTTTGGTTTTGCAATGATAAAATAAGAGCAACATTATCTCCTTTATGCTGCAGTAAATATATCCCGAATATTCCTATTTTCTCAGCTTTTTTAGCAAAATCTGCGAGTTCACTAGCGTTACTGATTTCTTTTGCCCCGGTTACTTTATTGTCTACTATCTCTTTATGGTCATTAATTTTAATATCAAATAAATTTTCTGCTCTTTTATATAAAGATTTAAAACCGTATTCCTGTAAAAATCCTGTTAATTTATCGCTATTTGGAGGAGACCATTCTAAATTATTCAGCTGAAAATTTAAATCAACATTAGAATCAAGCCCGATTAATTGCCATGAAATTAACGCCGCTTCTTTAGAATTTTGTAAAGTTTCACGTTGTTTTAGGCTTGAAACTTGGTCTAAAGAGTTAAATATATTCTCTACAGAACCAAATTGCGTTATAAGACTACTTGCCGTTTTTGGTCCAATAGACGGCACACCCGGAATATTATCCGATCTATCGCCGATTAAAGCCATCACTTCACGTAATTTATCAGAAGTAGTACCGAATTTTTTAACAACATCATCTTCCGTAATATATTTTCCTTTTAACGGATCATATATTTTGATGTTTTCACCCATTAACTGTAATAAATCTTTATCGGAAGAGATGACAACTACATCTTCGCCGAGTGCAGCTGTTTTAGCGGCAAAGGTTGCAATAATGTCATCGGCTTCATAACCGTTTTTCTCTAGAATAGGAAAGTTAAAGTTACTAGCAACATCCCGAACTAAGGGTAATTGTACGACTAAATCCTCAGGTGGAGGCGGGCGGTTAGCTTTATATTCAGGATAAATATGATGGCGGAAATTTTTACCGCCGCTGTCAAATACTACAGCGACATGTTTAGGCTTAAAGTCGCTCAGCAATTTTAGGAGCATCGAAGCGAAGCCGTAAAGAGCGCCGACAGGTTCACCTTTCGGCGAAGTTAAAGGCTGTTGTGCATAATAGGCTCTAAAAACAAACCCGTATCCGTCTATTAGTAATAAGGTATTTTTTTGAGTCATCTTGTGATTTTATTTTTAATTCTATCGTCATTGTGAAGAGGTTTGGGTTAATACCAAAGTCGTCATTGCGAGCGACTGAAAGGAGCGTGGCAATCTC
>NZ_MXAX01000299.1:6842-17322 GCF_019249195.1 Rickettsia sp. TH2014
GAGATTGCTTCGTCAAAATTTTCAATTTTTCCTCGCAATGACGAAAAAACGATCCACGTAGCAAAACCTCACAACCCCACTAGACTTTTAGCAAAATCATGTCGGTTGAATATTTTTAAGTCCTCTCTCTTCTCGCCTATACCGATAAAGTATACGGGTAGATTAAATTTCTGTACTACTCCGACAAGCACTCCGGCTTTAGCACTACCGTCTAATTTAGTCACGATAAGCCCCGTCAAATTAGTAGCATCATTAAAATGTTCTACTTGGTTATAAGTATTTTGTCCTGTAATAGCATCAATTACTAAGACGCTATGAGTAGGAGCATTCTCGTCTAGTTTTTTTATAACCTTTACAATCTTAGACAGTTCATCCATCAAATTTTTCTTATTATGAAGCCTGCCTGCCGTATCGATAAAAAGTATATCGATATTTTGTTTTATCGACTCTTCCATAGCACAGTAAGCAACACTCGCAGGGTCAGCTGATTCTTCACCGGTAATAAGTAGTGCATTTGCTCTATCTACCCAAGTGCCTAGCTGATTCACGGCAGCCGCTCTAAAAGTATCACAGGCCGCAACCGCTACTTTTTTCCCTTGTGCTGAGTACATTGCAGCAAGCTTACCTATAGTGGTGGTTTTACCTGCTCCATTAACACCGCAAACTAAAATTACGTTTAGTTTATTTTCGTTTAGTGTAAAAGGAATTTCTGATTTTGATAACTGCTGCTCTATTAATTCAGCTAGAGCTTCTTTTACTGTATTACTATCTATTTCTTTGTCAAATTTTACCTTTTTAAACTCTTCAATAATATTAGTTACTACCGAAACGCTCATATCACTTGCAATAAGCAGCTCTTCAAGCTCTTCTAGAGTTTCTGCATCTAATTTTTTCTTGTAAAATATTTTGTCGATACCTTCTGATATTTTATTAGAAGTTTTAGATAAACTTTGTTTTAATTTACTAAATATCGAAATCATATTAGATAGTTTTTGTTTTATGGATGTTGTTGCTGCTACGTTGTCATGTTACTGATGTCATTCCTGCGAAAGCAGGAATCCATCATAAAGCGAGATAACCTCCACTTTTAATTTCAAAAACTTGCTGTATTTACACTTTTTTACTGGATTCCTGCTTTCGCAGGAATGACAATAATCAAGACAATTTAAGGTACTTATCTCTTCTTCTTATTCTCGCTTTTGTTTTTATTTCCGTCGGTAGTTTTATTGAATCTACCTAAATTTTTAACAAATTTTTGTAGTCCGTTAAGTTCCGTTCCATATGTTCTAGTATATTCACGGACTGTTTCTATATCTTGTCTATGAGAATCATCTATTACTACTATTTCTTGCATAAAATTATTAGCATCAAACGTCATTTTTACTATCTTCTGCTTTTCAATTTTTGGATTGAGCCAAGCTCTTTGAGAAATAACTCTTTCAACATAATACCAAGTATTTTGGGAATATTCCGGTACCATAGTAGGTGTACCTATTAACTCTACGACTTCTGTTTTATTTAGTTTTTTAGACTCTAATTTTACAAGTGCCGAATCATCAATGGATTGTCCTCTATTTTCGATAGTTTTACAGCCGCTTAAGGAAAAAAAGGCTAATATACTAAAAATGTATGTTATAAAAATTTTCATAAGTTTAATTTTATCTAGATTTTATTACAAGATTATAATATACTGCTTCACTAATTTGACAAATACTTTTTAATTTATATTTAGAGAGGCTAACAATGGCAGTTCCAAAGAAGAAAACATCAAAATCAAGACGTAATATGAGACGTTCGCATTTAGCACTTGGCAAAGTTAACGTAATAGTTGACTCGCAAACCGGTGAATATAAACTTCCTCATCACGTTTCTTTAGTCGACGGTACTTATAATAATCGCCAAGTAGTAACAAAGAAAATTGAAACTGAAGAAGAAGTAGCTTAAGTACCTAAAATTTATGACCTGTAAAATTATTGGTTGCGGCGAGTATCTTCCTTCAAAAATAGTTAGTAATGACGAGCTTGCAAAATTTGTAGATACTAACGATGAATGGATTAGAACAAGAACAGGTATTACGCAGCGTCATATAGCAGGTGATACAGAATATACTTCCCATCTTGCTTTAAAATCAGCTGAAAAAGCTATAGCGGATGCGAGAGTGTCGGCAAATGATATTGATTTAATTATTACATGTACTACTACTCCGGATAATAGCTTCCCTTCAGTCGCCTCTAAGCTTCAAGGTTATCTTGGTTTAACTAATATACCGTCTTTTGATTTACAAGCAGTGTGTGCCGGCTTTGTTTATGGTTTACAAGTAGCAAATTCTCTTATCTCATCGGGTAAATATAAAACTATTTTGCTTATAGGAGCCGAGAAAATGACGTCATTATTAGACTGGAATGATAGGACTACTTGCGTTTTATTCGGTGATGGGGCCGGTAGCGTAATATTGCAGCGTAGTAGTGATGATTCCGGTTTAATAGATAGTAATATCTTCTCAAACGGGGCTGATTATGAAATATTATACACGAACGGTGGTGTAAGTATGAATGGTATTAGTGGCAAGATAGTTATGCAGGGGCAAAAATTATTTCGTCATGCAATAGAAAAAATGCAACAATCTATAGAAGATTTACTGCATGCCAATCAATTCGGTGTAAGCGATATTGATTATTTCATACCTCATCAAGCAAATATCCGTATTATCAATAAACTCGCTGAACTATTAAATATAGAAGAGCATAAAGTAGTGAAAACCGTAGAAAAACATGCTAACTGCTCTGCGGCTTCTATTCCGCTTGCTTTGAATACTCTTAAAGCATCAGGCAAAATAAAAAAAGGTGATATTCTACTATTTTCAGCTATAGGTGCAGGTCTTACTTGGGGCAGTGTATTAATTAGATGGTGAATATACTCAGGTAGAATTTCAAAAATTGTCGTTGTTGTTTAATATTTCTTGATCTTCACATATTATATATTTATATATAAGCTGCCGGTTATAAGCTTCAAAATCGGTTCCTCTTTTCTATATTAAACTTCATTTATCTATTTATCCAAACTATCCACTTGTATTATAAAAATGATATTTTTACCACATTTATACAGAAGTAATTGCATTTTATAATATTTTAGTCTTTAAACTAATAAAATAATGATATATACTAACTCACATAGCTTTTGGTTAGTTTAGTTTTATAACTAGCTAAAATGAATTCAATATTAATAAATTATAATCTCAAGGAGTTTAATTATGAAAACAAAAATTACATTAGCTTTTCTTGCATTATTTGTGCTTGCAGGGTGTAATACAACAAAAAGAACACCGCAATTTGACGGTAATATGAACCAAGGTGAAGAAGCCTCATTAATGAAAGATTTCGAGAAACATGCAGAAACTGTAGTGCGGTTTGCTTTCGATAGCTCTGCTTTATCACCAAAGGCTAAAGAGGCACTAGAGAGACAAGCTTGCTGGTTATCAAAGCATCCTGAATTAAAAGTTACTGTTGAAGGACATTGCGATGAAAGAGGTACCAGAGAATATAACTTAGGTTTAGGTGAAAGAAGAGCAGAAGCAGCGAAAAAATTCTTAGCTCATAAAGGAATCAACCATAACAGATTAAATACAATCTCTTACGGTAAAGATAGACCTGCTATGATGGGTAATACTGAAGAAGCTTTTGCTCATAATCGTAGAGCTGTAATTAAGCATCACTAAAATTATTTACTAATTATAGTATCCTAAAAGGTCGAGTTTACTACTCGACCTTTTTTTTATTTATAACCTGTTATGTCATTCCCGTCCTGTGTAGACCGGTAAATACTCTTTATGTAATTCCCGAGTGTAGGCGGCGGCGTTCCATGGATCGTTTTATGTCATTCCTGCGAAAGCAGGAATCCATATGCTAAAAAGCTTTACTTTAATGGATTCCCACTTCCGCGGGAATGACATCGTTGCTTAAGTTGACACTCATGCACCCACGCGAGAAGCATTGTTGCGTGAATCTGCTTTTCCGTCATTGCGAGAAGAATTACGTAGTAATTCGACGAAGCAATCTAGTAAAAAAATTCTGATTTACAGAATTTTTTTATTATTTTTTCTGGATAGCAGCAAAGCTTCGCTCCTCGCAATGACGGTTAGATATCCACGCAACAATGTCACGCGGGAATGACATAAGTGAGCCATGCAACAATGCCTTTAGTCGTTCGCAATGACGAAAAAACTGATCCACATCGCCCTGTTTTTTAGACAATACCTCAAAAATATAAAAATTTTACTAGACTTAACGGCATAATAATTATATAAATTTCAAATGAAAAGGGGCTGTAGCTCAGTTGGTTAGAGCACGCCGCTCATAACGGTGTGGTCGTAGGTTCAAGTCCTACCAGCCCCACCACACAAAGTCTTATTTAAATTCGTATTAGCACTGAATTTATAATGATTAATCTAAAAACACTTTCTTGGTATCTCACTAAATTATATTCCAAGTGTTTCTTTATTATATTATTTCTTTTAATCGGGCTATTAATCATCTCAAATATTTTTGATCTTTTACAAAAATTCAAAAATATTTATGTTCCTTTTAGTTTTTTTTGGAGACTTATTTTATATAAGATTCCTTATTTACTAGGTCAAGTATCTTCGTTAATTAGTTTTATCTCCATGTTATTTTTTCTTAGAAATCTAACAAAAAATAATGAATTAACGGCCATGTTATCTAGCGGTATTCATATTTGGCAAGTGCTTGTTATTCCATGTATTGTAACCTTAATTTTAGGTATAGTTTTTACGACTATATTGAATCCTATCGGTACTATAGGATTACAAAAATATGAGTTATTAGAGGCAAAACTAACTAAAAAAACCTTGAGTGAGGGGATAATATCTAAATCAGGTTTATTATTTTTTGAATCTTTAAATGATGAAAATCAAATTATTCAAACACAATTTATTAATATTGCTGAGAAAAAATTAAATAATATTACAATATTATTTGTTGATAGTAATAATTCTTTTTTAAAGAGAATTGATGCCTTATACGGTATTATTGAAAATAAAATGTTACATTTAAATAGAGTTAAGGTTTTTACAAAAGAGAAAACTAAGACTTATAACAATTTAACTATACAGACAAATTTATCAATTAATAGTTTAGTAAATAAATTTATTCGTCCTGAAATGGTTTCTATTTGGGCTTTGCCTAAATTAATTAATGAATTATTAAATTCAGGCTTACCGGCTATTAATTATCAAATTTATTATTACAAGCAATTATTTAAGCCTATAATGATGATGGCAACCGTAATTTTAGCAAGTTGTTTTATTAGTCTTAAACAGCGTGATAATTCCCAAGAAAAAATACTGATATTAGGTTTATTTTCAGGTTTTATAGCATATTCGTTATCAGAAATATTATTAAAAATACTTACTTATAATAATTTATCTTTAATTGCTGCTATTTTATTGCCTAGTATGCTAATATTTTTTATTAGTAACTTTATTATTTTACATTATAAGGAGATTTAATATATACGAAGTTTAATTTGAAAAATTGGCTGCGTCGCTTCTCATTTTTAATCCTCACGTAGTATCCCACGCTGCGGACAAAAATTCCGAGGCTTCTTGCTCTTTTTCAAATTAAACTTCGTATATATTAAATTTTTATTTACTATGGGACTGTTTATCTTATTAACAGTTCCATAGAAGCGTTTTTAGAATTTAGAGAGAAAAAATAAAATGATAATGAAATTTTTGGAAGGGTTTTCTTCCGGTATGGCCATAGATCTTGGTACGGCAAATACTATTGTCTATCAAAAAAGTCGTGGAATTGTTCTAAGGGAACCTTCTGTTATTGCTTTAATAAAAAAAGACGGTGCTTTTGTGCCTTATGCTTATGGTCATGAAGCAAAAATGATGCTTGGGCGTACTCCTACGGATATTGAAGCAAAAAGACCTTTAAAAGACGGCGTTATTGCCGATTTTAAGGGCGCAGAGGAAATGATAAAATATTTTATTAGAATGGTGCATAATCGTCGCTCTTTTTTTGGTCCGACAATTGTTATTTGTGTACCTTCTGGTTCTACGCCGGTTGAGCGTCGTGCTATTCAAGAAGCAGCAGAAAGTGCAGGGGGTAGGGATGTTTATTTAATTGAAGAACCTATGGCGGCAGCGATCGGAGCAGGGCTACCCGTAACGGAAGCGACCGGTTCGATGATTGTTGATATTGGAGGAGGCACTACGGAAGTTGCAGTTTTATCACTAGGGGGTATAGTATATGCAAGGTCGGTAAGAGTCGGCGGTGATAAGATGGATGAAGCTATTATCTCATATATAAGGAGGCACTATAACCTATTGATAGGTGAGGCTACTGCTGAAAAGATAAAGCAAGAAATAGGTACGGCTTATGTAGATGAAAATGCTGAGCCAAGAAAGATGGAAATTAAAGGACGTGATTTAATTTACGGTATTCCTAAAGAAATGATATTGAACGAAAGACAAATTGCTGATAGTCTAATTGAACCGGTAAGTCAAATTGTTGAAGCGGTAAAAGTAGCACTAGAAGCAACGCCTCCTGAATTATCATCAGATATAGTTGATAAGGGAATTGTTTTAACAGGCGGCGGCTCATTATTACGAAATCTTGATTTTGTTCTTAGTGAAGCCACTAAATTGCCTGTGATAGTTGCAGATGATGCCCTCTCTTGTGTTGCACTTGGCACAGGAAAAGTACTTGAAGATTTTACAAAGCTAAAACATGTACTATTTAAACAGGATTAAAAATGGCAATACTTGCAAATAGAGTAAAAAATTCTTCAAATTCATTAGAATTAATAAGAATAATATCAAATACTCTTAAGCGTTTTTTTGTTATATTTGGGCTTGGATTGTCTGTATATTTATTTTTTACTACGCCTAAAAAAATATCTAGTATATCACTTGAGATAACCGGTAGTATAGTATCAACCGGTTTAGCAGTTTATGAAGATATATTTGAATATATAAATTCAATAACACAAAAATTTGTTTATTTTCAAGATTTAGAACGAAAAAATATAGAGCTTAAACTTGAGATAGCAAGATTACAACATTTGCAAAGTGAGGTAGAATCGGTAAGAGCCGAAAATATTGCATTAAAAGATTTGTTAACGATTGCCGAGGAAGAAGAATTTGAATATATTACTACTAAATTACTTAGTGTTTCTTTTAATCCCTTTTCTAGAACTGCTTTGATTTCGGCAGGTAAAAAGCAAGGCATTGAACCTGATCAAATCGTTGTTAATTCAGGAAAATTAATAGGAAAAGTAATAGAAGTGAGTAATAATTATGCTAAAGTAATGTTAATTAGTGATGTTAATTCCAGAATACCTATTAAAGCTAATTCTTCAAGAGAACAAGGTATTTTAGCGGGTAACAATAATAATAGTAAAATTTTATACTTGCCTAACAATCATTTAGTACAAAAAGATGAGGAGATAGTAACCTCCGGACACGGTAATATTTATCCTGCAGGTATTTTAGTGGGTTATGTGTCTAAAGTTACGGAACATGATGTTATGGTAAATGTAGCAGCTGATCTATCTAAAACGGAATTTGTGCAAGTATTGTTACCTAAGGAATAATGAAAAAGGGCTATTTTGGTATTATTGCCGAATATATTTGTATAATAATCTATAAATTAAAATTTTATCAAATACTGCATCATATAAAACGTTATTATGCCGGTGAAATAGATATTATTGCGTTACGTAATAAAGAAATTGTTTTTATTGAAGTCAAAGCAAGAAACTCTAAAATTGATGATAGATTTGTATCTTTCAATCAGCAAAGAAGAATTACTAGGGCTGCTGAAATGTTTTTAAGTAGCAATTCTAAATATAGAAATTATAATATCTGGTTTGATTTGGTAATTATAAGGTCTTACAAATTACCTATAATTATAAAAAATGTTTGGTAATACCCGTGTTATTGCATGGCTCGATTTCTTCCTGTCACCCCGTGATTTATTCAAGGGATCCAGTTAAAAATATCAATATTATTGATATTTTTAGTTATTTTTTGGATACCGTGGACAAGCCACGGTATGACGTCGAGGGCGTTTTTTGAGCCATACAACAAAGCTCCACCTATGCGGAGATGACATTGAGTAGGCTTTTCGACCCATGTAACAAGGTTGGTAATACTCGTCAAACTTTGTATATATCTATCCTTTATTTATTCAGAGGTTATTAATATGGCACTTGCGACTAAAGTGAAAGAATTTTTAGAAGAAAAATTAAAACAAGAAAAGATAGATCGTAAATATCTTGCCGAAGTCACTAATATCCCTTATACGACTGTTAGTAGAATTATGAGAGCGGAAGCTAATCGTGAATTCAATCCTGAAATAGATACAATCTTAAAAATAGCAAAATACTTTAATTGTACTATGGATGAGGTAATAAAAAGAAAAGTACGACATAATTCATAAAGCTTGATGTAAGCGAATTTTGTATGATTTGGCTGTACTCACGTAGTTTATCTACTGCTTTCGCAGGCTTGTATTTAAATTCATCTTGTCTGAATATTTCTGAAATATGCTGTACCTACGAAATAAAACATAAAATATGACAATAAAAAATAAAGGACTGATTATAATTTTATCTTCCCCTTCAGGTGCGGGTAAGTCAAGTTTAGCTAAAGCATTATTGAAAATAGATAATAATTTACGTTTATCTATTTCGGCAACTACAAGAAAACCACGTTTAGGAGAAGTAGAGGGCATAAACTATTACTTTAAGACCAGTCTAGAATTTGAAGAATTAGTTAAGCAGAATAAATTTCTTGAATATGCTAAAATATACGATCATTATTACGGTACGCCTAAAGAATATATCGAAATGTTATTAAATCAAGGCTTGGACGTTTTGTTTGATATTGATTGGCAAGGAGCAAAGAGCATTAAGAAAAATGCTACTAATGTTGTTGCTATATTTATATTGCCTCCTAGTATTGAAATACTGGAACAACGCTTAAGAAATAGAGCGACCGATAATGAAGAAGCAATAAAATTACGTATGCAGTCGGCACAAAATGAAATGTCACATGCTAATGAGTATGATTATGTAATTACTAACGATGATTTCGACCAGACGCTTAAAAAAATAAATGCTATTATAGTTGCAGAACGAGAAAAAGCTTTTTGACTTCACCACTTTTTCTTTTTATACTGAAAATTAGAAACTTAATTTCTAATTTTCATGGTATACTCGGTGAATTTCAAAAATTGGCGTTCGTTCTACAAGAGTTACGGTTCCCACGTATCAAGTATATGCTCCGATCCTCGCCTTGTGAACTCCTAGCTCTTTTTGAAATTGACCTTCGTCTACTGATTCCTCATCTTACTTTGGAGTATGCTAGTTTAAATGCTTAGAAAATAATTCCTTTCATCAATAATAAAACATTTTAAAACTCATAAAGTTTGTGCTTTATTAGGATCAAGGCAGTGTGGAAAAACTACTCTTTCTAAACAATTTGCAGAAGCTTATAATATTCCTAAAATTAATATTTTTGATCTTGAAAATCCTTTAGATTTAGCAAGATTAAATGAACCGATACTTGCTTTGTCTGATCTAAAAGGATTTGTTATTATCGATGAAATTCAGTATAAACCGAATCTATTTCCTATTTTAAGAGTTCTTGTTGATACAACTGATATTAAATTTTAGTACTAGGCAGTGCATCAAGAGACTTAATTAAACAAGATTCTGAAACGCTGGCCGGTAGGATAGGCTATATTGAAATGACACCGTTTGCCTTATCTGAAGTGCCAGACACTCAAAAATTATGGGTACGCGGCGCGGATTTCCTTTATCATATCTCGCAGATGATGAAGAGTTAAGTACTTTATGGCATCAAAATTATATTAAAACATTTTTAGAAAGAGATATACCAAATTTAGGTTTTACAATTCCGTCTATGTAGTTACGTAGGTTTTGGTTAATGCTTTGCCATTATCACGCTAATATATTCAATGCTTCAGAACTTGGAAATTCTTTATCTATCTCATATCATACCGCAAAGCATTATTTAGATATTTTAGAAGGAACTTTTATGATCCGTGTTTTGCAGCCTTGGTATGAAAATCTTAAGAAAAGACAAGTTAAAACTCCTAAAATTTTTTTAGAGATAGCGGAATATATCACGCTTTATTAGGGTTACATAGTTATGAAGCATTAAATACTAATCCTAAAATCGGTGCATCATGGGAGAGGTTTGCTTTAGAACAAATTATTAGATACTATAAAGCTGAGGCTGAGGAATGCTATTTTTGGTCACCTCATAACGGAGCAGAAATAGATCTTTTAATTTTTAAAAATGGTAAACGTTTAGGTTTTGAAATTAAATATACAAATACGCCGAGTATTATAAAATCAATGCAAATATCCTTAGAAGATTTAAAACTTGATCAAATTAATGTGTAATAGTTGAGATTTAATCTTA
>NZ_MXAX01000300.1:0-15604 GCF_019249195.1 Rickettsia sp. TH2014
AATCTCCACGCAACAACGCCTCCTCGCAATAACGATTATGCAACAATTTTTCCTAGCAATGACGGATAAATAATAACAAAAATAGGTACTAAATAAATAATGTTTGTAGATAAAACTTTAATGATTACAGGAGGCACCGGTTCGTTTGGTAATGCGGTGCTTTCTCGTTTTCTTAAATCCGATATTATCAATGATATTAAAGAAATTAGAATTTTTAGTAGAGATGAAAAAAAGCAAGAGGATATGCGTATTGCTTTAAATAACTCAAAACTTAAATTCTATATCGGGGATGTACGTAATTATAAAAGTATTGATGAGGCGATGCACGGCGTTGATTATGTATTTCATGCCGCCGCTTTAAAGCAAGTTCCGACTTGTGAGTTTTATCCTATGGAAGCAATCAATACTAATGTCTTAGGTGCTGAAAATGTTTTAAGTGCTGCTATTAATAACAAAGTTACAAAAGTTATTGTACTGAGTACCGATAAGGCTGTATATCCAATTAATGCAATGGGATTATCTAAAGCATTAATGGAAAAGCTAGCAATAGCAAAAGCACGTATGCGTTCTCCAGGTGAGACTGTGCTTTGCGTCACTAGATACGGTAACGTTATGGCATCTCGTGGTTCGGTAATTCCTCTTTTTATCAATCAAATAAAACAAGGTAAGGAATTAACCATTACAGAACCGTCAATGACACGTTTTTTAATGTCGCTTGTAGATTCCGTAGATTTAGTTTTATATGCGTTTGAGCATGGGCGTCAAGGAGATATTTTTGTACAAAAATCTCCGTCAAGTACAATTGAAGTACTTGCAAAAGCGTTACAAGATATATTCGATAGCAAAAATGAAATACGTTTTATCGGTACACGTCACGGCGAAAAACATTACGAATCGCTAGTATCATCTGAAGAAATGGCAAAAGCTGATGATTTAAGGGATTATTATCGTATTCCTATGGACGGGCGTGATCTTAATTATGCAAAATATTTTGTTGAAGGTGAAAAGAAAGTAGCTCTTTTAGAGGATTACACTTCCCATAATACAAAACGTTTAAATTTAGAAGAAGTAAAAGAGTTATTATTGACGCTTGATTACGTACAAGAGGAGCTAAAAAATGCTTAAAGTAATGACGATTGTCGGTACTCGTCCTGAACTCATTAAACTATGCTGCGTGATTTCCGAGTTTGATAAATATACTAATCACCTCCTAGTTCATACCGGTCAAAATTATGCCTATGAGTTAAATCAAGTTTTTTTTGATGATATGGGAATTAGAAAACCTGATTATTTCTTAGAAGTAGCGGCAGATAATACGGCAAAATCCATCGGGCTTATTATCGAAAAAGTAGACGAGGTACTTGAGAAAGAAAAACCCGACGCTGTTTTATTTTACGGTGATACTAATTCATGTCTATCGGCGATTGTCGCTAAACGCCGTAAAATCCCGATTTTTCATATGGAAGCAGGAAATCGTTGTTTTGATCAGCGTGTACCTGAAGAAATAAACCGTAAAATAATCGATCATATCAGTGACGTTAACATTACGTTAACCGAACATGCTAGACGTTATTTAATTGCTGAAGGCTTGCCGCCTGAGCTTATTTTTAAATCAGGCTCGCATATGCCTGAAGTCCTTGACCGTTTCATGCCTAAAATATTAAAATCGGATATTTTAGATAAATTATCATTAACCGCTAAGCAGTATTTCTTAATTAGCTCACATCGTGAGGAAAATGTCGACGTCAAAAATAATCTGAAAGAATTATTAAGTAGTTTACAAATTCTTATTAAAGAGTATAATTTCCCCGTAATCTTCTCAACACACCCAAGGACTAAAAAAAGGCTTGAGGATTTAGAGGGGTTTAAGGAGCTTGGTGATAAAATAAGGTTTTTACCAGCTTTTGGTTTTACGGATTACATCAAGCTTCAAATGAATGCGTTTTGTATTTTGTCCGACAGCGGTACTATTACTGAAGAAGCATCAATACTTAATTTACCTGCTTTAAATATTCGAGAAGCACATGAACGTCCTGAAGGTATGGATACCGGAACGCTTATTATGTCGAGCTTTAAAGCGGAGCGGGTACTACAATCGGTGAAAGCTATTACGGAAGAACACGAGAATAATAAACGCTTGCAAGATATCGTGCCGGATTATGCCGAAGCGGGTCTTGTATCAAAGAAAATATTGCGTATAGTTTTAAGTTATGTGGATTATGTTAATCGTACGGTTTGGTTTAAATGACAGAAAAGGATAAAATAGTTGAAGAATGGTATTCGGCAGATATATTTCATACTAAAATAAAAGAATTTATAAATCCTGTTTCTAGTATTATGGATATTGGATGCGGGATTCATCCGCAACAATATATAGTTCCTAATTTACTTATTTGTGTAGAACCATATCAAGAATATGCTGAAATATTAAAAAAGAATTTATCAGGAACTAATTCAATAATAATTCCTTTAGACGCAAAAGCTACTCTTACTACATTTTCCGATAAATCTATTGACTCAATATTTTTAATTGATGTTATAGAGCACATGCCTAAAGAAATCGGGAAAGAAGTATTAATTGAATGCGAACGGGTAGCTCGCAAACAAATTATAATATTTACCCCTTTGGGTTTTATGCCGCAAGAAATACATGATACTGACGGCTGGAATTTACATGGAGGAGAATGGCAAGAGCATAAATCCGGATGGCATCCTGAAGATTTTCCCGGATGGAGTATTATAGGATGTAAAGAATTACATACTCATAATGCTAAGAGTGAGCTTCTTACTACTCCTTATGGAGGATTCTATGCAATAAAAAATATAGTATATACCGAAAATTATTTTAATGACGTATATGGAGAAAATATTTTATTTAATGCTACAAATCATTTAGAAAATTTAAAAGCTATATTTCCTGATTTTAAAGAAAAAGTTATAAACAATGAAATTGTAAAAAATAGTTTAAAATGCAGTTTATGGATGTGTCAACGCACAACAGAACTATTAATTGAGAAAGGAGCGACAACCTCTTTAAAAGAAATTCTAGAAATAGTAGAGAGAGAAAAAATAAATTTTGCTATTAATACAGCTCAAGAATATTTATCTAAAATAAATAAATTTGCTTCACAATTTAAAGATATCAATAAGTTATACGAGCAAATAAATAATTTACAAGAATTATTAAAATCTACTACAGACCAACTAACAGAGCAGTTAATCATTAATACTGAAGAATTAGAAATACTTAAGGAACAGTTAGAAACCAAGGAACAAGAACTAAAAATCAGTAATGAAAACCGCTCTATTTTTATAAAGATTTACGCTAAAATGATAAGAATACTAAATAAGTTGAAAGCGATATGAGTGGGATAATATTATTATTTACAATTTTTTAGGATATAGCTTCTTTTTTAGAAAACTATTTAAAATAGAATTTTCTCATGCATTAGTATTTTCAACTTCTGGAATTTTATCAATATATTTTATAGCTTCTATATTTTATATATTGGATTTGGTGATTTATGCCTCTTTTGTCTTAGGAGTAGGATTCTTTCTTTATTGTATTTTTGATTCTTTTAGACAAAGTAAAGATATTAGAAATATAGGAGAATTATTTGGAGTTGACGTAATCATATTTATTTTAGGTATGATTGCTTATTATATATTCGTAAAAGACTATCCTAGTTATTATTTTTGGGATGAATATTCTCATTGGGGGCTTACTTTAAAAGAAACAAATATTTATCATGGTTTTAGGCTACCTAACGATCCTACATCAGTTATAAATAAGTTTAACGGTTATGCAAAACTCGCTAGTATTTTTCAATATAGTATAAATAAAATTATTGGTTTTAAAGAAAGTTTAAATGTATTTGCTAATGGCTTTCTTTATTTTATTTTTTGTTCAGTAGCATTAGTAGAAAAAAGATTGCTTTTAGGTATATTTTTATACTTAATGCTAATCTTATTTTCTATGTATGATATAATAGTAAGTATTAATTCGTTACATGTTGATGCAACTGTAGGATGTATATTTGGTGCGACTATAGCTATTTATCTTCAATCTAAAAAATATAATAACATATTATTAAGTTTAGTTCTAATATCACCTTTATTATTTATTTTACCGAATATTAAAGAGGTAGGATATTGGTTATCATATATAGCAATTTTTATAATTACCGTTGACTTGATTTTCAATAAAAAATATTCCAATTTATGGGTAATAATAATTTTATTATTACCTATTTTGAGTAATTTTATATGGTGTAATTATGTCAATAGCTTATGTATAGAAACTGTATGTGATTTTGAGTGTACTTCTTTTAAACAAGTGCCGTTTGCTTCTATTTATAATCTTTTATTAATTAATTCTGAGCAAGTAGCTATTGTAAAATTAATAATAAGTTATATGGTTCATTATGCTTCTTTTCCAGAGGTATGCTATATTTATGGTATAACGGCTATAGCAATAATTTTTATTTGGCAAAATTCTAGAGAGCAATTAAAAAATTTTTTAAGAGTTTATATTATTTTATTAATTGGATTTGTTTTGTATATTGTTTTTAGAATAGATTTATATTTAACAAAATTTATTAGTGAAAAAGCAAAAGTAGCGGCATGTTATTCTAGATATTTTAATAGTTATACTTATGTATTTTGTTTTGTAACAATAAGTTTTATTAAGAATTCATTTGATAATTCTAACTTAAATTTTAGAAGTTTAATTTGGTTTTATATTATTGCCATAATTTTAAGTGTAATGTCTTTAAAAAATATTGTACATAAATTAAAGGATGTCTCTATACTTAGCAACGTAGCCTCTGACCCAATAGTGCGTCAAAATAAAATAAAAGCTTTAATTAAAAATGGAATAAAAGATGGTTCAGAATTTAAGGAGAATAATTTTAAACTATTAGATTGTTATATTTATAATTATCTAGAGGCTCCAAATACTGATAACAACATATTGTTGAAATGCTTAGAGGATAGACAAGGTATATTTTAAAATTTAAATGAAAATATTGCAAATAAATGGCTATGAATCTCCAGGGCGTAGGTTTCATGGTTTGTCTATAACGCCGATTTTAAAAAAATACGGTATTGAATCTAAGCATTTAGTATGGACTAAAGATACTCAAGATCCTGAGGTGCTAACATTTGAAGATATAATACCTAGAAAGATAAACCAAATCCTACAATTAATAGAAAAGCAGACGTCTCTACAGTCTATATTATATCGTAATGTTCCGAAAATAATAAAAATGCCGACTTTTCAAGAGGCGGATTTAATACATCTTCATATCATACATTCTGGTTACTTTAGTATTAGTGATTTATCAATGATCACAGATTTAAAGCCAACTATATGGACTTTGCATGATCCTTGGGCAATGACTGGTCACTGTATTCATCCATTTGAATGTAAACGTTGGATGATAGGATGTGGAGAGTGTCCTGATCTTACAATTCCTTTTCCCTTAAAAAAAGATAACACAAAATTACTATTTGATTACAAACGTCAAGCTTATAAAAATGCTAAGTTTGAATTAGTCGTTGCTTCCAAATGGATGTATGACATGGTTAAATTATCTCCTTTATTTGAAGAGGTATCAGTTCATCAAATTCCTTTTGGTTTAGATTTAAAATTTTTCTCACCAGATGTTGCACCTAAAGCTCGCAAGCAATTTGGAATATCTGAAGATATGCTGGTAATATGTTTTAGGTCAGACGATAATCCTTTTAAAGGATTACAGCATATAATTCAGGCTTTAGAAAAAATTGAAACTAAACAACCGGTGTGTCTTCTGACGTTAGGTAGTAATTATAATTTATTAAAAAAGTTTGAAAATCGCTTTAAAATTATTAATCTTGGATGGATTAATAATGAAGAAACTATAAGAAACGCATTAGTAGCATCCGACATTTTTTTAATGCCATCTATTGCAGAATCATTTGGAATGATGGCAGTAGAAGCATTAGCATGCAGTAAGCCGGTAATAGTTTTTGATAAAACTGCTTTACCTGAGGTAGTTTATGCACCTGAGGTAGGTATATCTGTACCGTTAAATGATAGTGAAGCTCTATATCAAGCATTACAAAATCTTATTGATAATCCTAATGAAAGAGCTGAACGCGGTAAGAAAGGTCGTGAAATAGCTGAATTATATTATAATGAAGAAACACAAGCAAAACATTTAGCTGAATTATATAAAAATATTGTCAACAAATGAAAGTTTTACTTTTAACTGATATGCCACCTTGTCAAAATTTTACTGCCGGTTTAGTACTAAATCGTTTAGTAAAGTTTTTACCTGTTGAACAGATTGCTATTTGTTCAATTCTTAATCCAGCTTTAAATCCAATAATACCAGAGGATTTACAAGAAATTCCTCATTTAATATTACAAAAGCCTAGAGAAAGTGCATTGCGTATATTAAAGGGTCCCTTGAGCGATATATCATCTTTTACTTTTGAGTTGTTTAATGCTGCACAGGTAAAATACAATCTACTACCTAAAATTATTGAATTTGCAAAACAACAAGAAGTGACTGCATTATGGGTAGTATTAGAAGGTCAAACAATTATTCGTTTGACAAAAATACTTGCATTTAAATTAGGTTTACCTTTATTTACTCAAATATGGGATCCTTTTGAATGGTGGCTTCGGGATAATAAAATTGATGAGTTTACTCAAAAAAGGCTTTTAAAAGAATTTGATAAAGTAATTAAATATAGCACTTGTTGTGCTACTGCGTCATGGGCAATGTCTGAAAGTTATGAAGCTAAATATAATATGTCTACCATACCGGTCATTGCAGGGTTACCAAAAGAATTAGCACGCATGCCAGCTGCATCGCCTCATAATAGAAATGAATTTATAATTAGTATGGCTGGGCAGTTTTATGCTCAAGCTGAATGGTTAAGTCTTATTAATGCTCTTAATCAAGCTAACTGGATTATTGCGGGTAGGAAAATTAAAGTTCGGATAATGGGTGGAGGTTTTCAAGCATTTACACAACTACCTGCTAATTTTGAGTATTTAGGATGGTGTTCTCAAGAAGAAACTATTAATTTACTTAATGAGTCAGATCTTCTTTATATGCCTTACTGGTTTTCTGAAGAATTTCGCAAAGAGTCTAGTACGAGTTTCCCTTCAAAATTAGTTACATATTTTGCTTCCGGTAGACCGGTTTTTTGCCATGCTCCTGATTATTCTTCACCAAGCAAATATATAACAGAAAATAATGCAGGATATTTATGTAATTCTCTTGCTGCCGATAAAATAATATATGAGCTTGAAAAGGTAATAACAGATGAGGATTCTTATAAAAAATTTGCTACAAACGGTTCAAAATGTTTTTTACGAGATTTTACGTTAGAGCATATGAAAGAAACATTCCTTAAATTTTTAAATATAAACGATAATGAAAATAAATAATAGTCGTATAGTTTGGGTAGATTTAACCAAGTCTTTAGCTATTTTCATGGTAATTATAATTCATTCGATAGCTTCATTATTCTATGAATATTCCTCTTCACCTTTTTCTAAAAATTTTATACTGTCTAATTTTATAAATTCTTTTTTTAGAGTGGCTGTTCCTTTGTTTATATTATTGTCAGGTGTTTTAGTGCTTCAAAATACTATGCCGATAGAAAAATTATGGCATAAAGTAAAAAGGTTATTAATTCCATTAATATTTTGGAGCATTTTATATAAATATTGGGTTTACTATAATATCGGAAAAAAGTTTAATATTTTTTCTATATTAAATAGTATAATTCATGAACCTGCAATGTATCGTCTAGAATTTGTTTATTATATGCTTGGGGTTTGTTTACTATTTCCAATTCTTGCTTTAATTGTTAATGAAATGATTAAAGATACAAAATTTGCTTGTTATTTTTTAATATTATGGTTTGTAATTAATAGTGTTAATTCTTATTACTTTTTATCGATAACAAATTGGATGGCAATTAGTAATTTTCTCAATTATTCCGGTTATGCGGTTTTAGGTGCATATTTAATAAGAAAAAATATCGGTTTAAAATTTCCTATATATTATTGGCTAATTTTATATTTAATAGGAAGTATTATCACTTTTATTATAACTTGGAAACTAAATATAAATTCTTCTGTACCTGATGAAACTGCATATGTATATTTAACACCAAATGTTATAATCGCATCTATAGAAATATGTGTAGTATTACAAAAAGTTAATGTGCAGGTTTATTATAATAAGCTATTAAAATGTATTTCTAACAATTGTTTCTTCATATATTTTTTTCATGTTTTAGTTATAGAAAAATTAAAAGTGCAAATATTAGTAATTCCTATACTGAACCCTATATATTCTCCAATAATAGGAAGTTTAATTCTGGGCATCGCTACTTTTATAATTAGCTTGCTAATTAGTATATTAATTAGATTAATTCCTCATGCTCAAAAGTTAGTTGGATGAAACAAAATACATATTCCCCCCTAGTTTCGATTATTATTCCCGTATATAACGGTGCTAATTATATGTGTGAAGCTATAGACAGTGCCTTAGCTCAAACTTACAAAAATATTGAAATTATTGTTGTTAATGACGGTTCTAAAGACAATGGAAAAACAGAAGAAATTGCATTATCGTACGGTGATAAAATACATTATTTTTCTAAAGAGAACGGAGGTTGCGCCTCGGCGTTAAATATTGGCATAAAAAATATGCAAGGTGAGTATTTTTCATGGCTTAGTCATGATGATGTATATTATCCTAATAAAATTGAACATCAAATTAATATATTAAGTAAATTAGATAATAAAAATACTGTTGTTTATTGTGGTTATGAGTTAATTGATGAAAATTCTCGTTTACTAGGCTTTATAAGACTTGATGATAAATATCCAAAAGAAAAATTAAATATATCATTATTTCCGGTTTTGCGAGGATTAGTATACGGCTGTGCTTTATTGATACCTGCAAAATATTTTAAGAAGATAGGGGTATTTGACGAATCGCTAAAATATACTCAAGATTATAATTTATGGTTTAAACTTTTTCGTATAGCACATATTTATTTTGATTCTGAAGTTCTTGTAAAGTGTCGTCAGCATTTAGCACAAACTAGTCGTACTGAGATTAATCAATTAGAAGAATGCGAAGAATTATGGTCAGGTTTTTTAAAAGAGTTAACAGAAGAAGAAATGCTAATAATGGGAAAAGGTTCCATAGCTGCGTTTTTATTTGATACCGTAGCCTTTTTAAAAAATCATACACAATATAAAAAATCAGAAAAACTAGCTCTAGAAATGGCGAATAAGTATTTGAAAGAAACTAAAGTTAGCGTGATTATTCCTATATATAACAGGATAAATTGGACTATAGAGGCTATAGAAAGCGTACTTGCTCAAACCCACGCCAATTTTGAAGTGCTTGTAATAGATGATGGATCAACAGAGGATATATCAGAATTAACTAAAATATGTAAAAAAGATAAGAGGATAAAATATTTCCGTAAAGAAAATGAAGGACCTGCATCCGCTCGTAATTTAGGAATTAAAAAGGCTTCTGGAGAATATATTGCCTTTCTTGATTCAGATGATTTATTTATGCCAAATAAAATAGAAACTCAATTAGGATTTATGATGGAAAATAATTTTGTATTTTCTCATACTTCATATCAAAGAATAGATGAAGAAGGAAAGGATATATGTTTTGTGGATTCCGGTAATGTTAGTGGTAAAGTTTTTCCACAAATTATCCAAACCTGTACAATAACAACAACAACAGTGATGGGTAGGACTTGGTTATTTAGGCAAAACTTATTTCCTGAAAATATTAAAATTGGCGAAGATTGTTGTATTTGGATTTCTATTGCAAGTAAGAATTTAGTAGGAGGTATTAATAAGGCGTTATCTAAATTCCGCGTTAACGGTAATAATGCATTTATAAACCCTACTAAATATTCTCAAGGGTTAATAAATATTGCTGCGTACGTTGTTAATGATAATTATTTAAGTAAATATAGCTCACTAACGGCTAACTTATTATCCAAAGCCATAATTCAATTAAAGTTAATAAAAGAGAATTCTGACATTACAGAAAATGATTCTAATGGTATAATAAAAAAAATACGATCAGGCTTTTCTATTGCCCCAAGTTTGATTAGGCTAGCTATTTACTCTATAAAATATAATGGAGTAAAAGCAACGATCTCTAGAATACAGAGATGGATTAAAAATATGTATACTCGATGAACTTCAAAAATTGGTTACGTCATCCTACAAGTACTGCGGTGCTCACGTATTAAGTATACGCTCCGCTCCTCGTCTTGTGGATTCCCTGCTCTTTTTAAGTTGATCTTCGTATACCAACTTTTCATTTACTCGAAGTATATAGATAACTATTCCTCAATTATTTTAACTTTTGAGCCGTCGCCGATTTTAGTCATACCTTCGGTAACGACTAAGTCCCCTTCTTTAATATCCTTAGAGGTAATTTCAATTAAACCTCCTGTACGTGTGCCGATTTTTACATATAATTGTTTTACCGTATCACCGTCTATTTTATAAATAAAGTTACCTTGATTATTTCGTTGAATACAACTTTCAGGAACGGTCAGATTTTTGTGAGGATTAATTATAAGCGTAACATCTACGAAGCTATTATGCAGGATTTTTGTCCCCATAGGTAAAATAATTTTAGCTGTTAAAGTACCATTATCTGATAAGTAATGTGATACTGCCCCGATTGTACTTTTAATTTTTCCTGCAATTAAAACTTCAGTATCGACTCCAACTTTTCCGCTTAAAGATTCTGGCAATTCAATAAAAATACTTTGTGAGTTTTCTGTTCCGGTAATGCTAAAAAGATAGTCGCCTATTTTTACTTCATCACCGACCATAGACTTAATTACGCCTATTTTACCGGAGTAGGGTGCAGTAATTATCATGTCGTTATATGTTTTTAGAGCTTTGGAATAATTAAATTTAGCATCTTCAAGTTCGCTTTTTGACCTTTTATATTCCCCGTTGCTTACAAATTTTTTAGCAAATAAAACTTCTTTTCTATTATAATCTTCTTGTTTTGTATTTAATAAAGCTGCTGCTCTAGATTTAGTGGTTTCTGCTATGTTTTTATCTATAACTAGCAATATATCTCCTTTCTTTACTATTTCTCCTTGATGTGCTGAGACTTTTTCAACTACTCCAATGGCATTAGCATAATAATCACGGCTATTATCATTCTGACATTGCCCTACAATATTAAATATGTCGTAAAGTTCGGCAATTTGTACTTTAGTTGCTTTTACTCCTATAATTTCTTCTTCCTTTTTACTTGCCATAATAGAAAGTGAGATAAGTAAGGTAAAAAGAACAATGAGCTTTGTAGGCATAATATTATACTCTAAAGTGAATAGGTGTCATCTAGTTAGCTTGTCTGCGTTAGGTATTGCCCGCGTGGATGTATTCCACCTCTGTCATCCCGTGGCTTGACCTATAGTACCAGACAATTTTCACTTTATGTCATTCCTGCAGAAGCAGGGATCCAAAATAAAGCGAGATAAATCGAGCTTTAAAAAAGCTTTATTTGAAAAAAAATTATCTAATAAAAAAATCTTTGAAATCAAGATTTTTTTAGCATAGATCCCTGCTTTCGCAGGGATGACATAGAGAACTTTTTAAAAACTGTCCGGTACTATAGGTCAAGCCACGGGGTGACATATTGGATTTACCGCTCCACGCAACAATACCTCCAAGTTATGACAAAGTATGTTTTTTAAGTTCCTCGTCCGTTAACCATTTATATTCTTTTTCTAGAATTTCAAATCTGATTTTTTCTAATTGTTCATCAAGATCAGGTTCAGGAACGATAGCAGAACCCATAAATTCAAATCCTTGATAGTTAATTTTTAGTTTCTTACAAATTTCTTGTAATGATAGTAAATTTTCTTCTATATCATCAATAAATATTATTGATTGCGGATAATAATCTGTTTTGCGTAATACATATTCAAGTACGCTTCCTTTATCATATTCCGCAGTATAAATTATGCCATCTTTTAATGTAGGTTTACCGTAACCGATATTAAAATCCTCGATTGTTATTTCATCTTCTAAAGGTGAAAATTCTTGAAAATTTACCTTTAATTCAGTGAGTTCACGAATTCTCCATTCGATCATATCTTCAATTACGCCGAATTTACCGGTAGGAAGTTTAGTAAGCCCCATTGCCGGAATATTTTTTTCTTTAAGTAGAGTAAATATTTTTAAAATATCTAAATTAACGAATCTAGATTTTTTTCCTTTAAGAATAACGCTAAGTAATAATTCACATTTTTTTCTAGTAAGTCTTTTTTCAATGTTATTCATTAATGCTTTTCTATAATCATGTGTTAACCTAGATTCATCACTATCCATTACAATTACTTCGTCTACATCAAAAAGCACCAAGCTAGTATTATCGGCTTGTTTTACCGCTTCTATAACTTCTTTAAAATCATGAACTTTATTTATTTTACTATACATACTCTTTATTTTTTATTTATGGTTTAAAATCTAGATTGTGTTATTACCCTTGGATATTATCTATGTGAATCGTTTTATGTCATTCCTGCGTAGGCGGGAATCCAGTAAAACATATAAAAAACTTGTTTTGTATACGTTTATTTTATCAAATATGTAACTTAACTATATCAACATTAATGTTATTTTTCTGGATTCCCGCCTACGCGGGAATGATATAAAGCAAGTTGTCTAATTCATACAACAAAGTTTTAAATAACTACGGGTATCTATTATTTATTTTGTAACGTCACTTATCATTTCTTCTAAGGAATTTGTCATTACCTTTAAATCTTCTTCTCTAGATAAATTATGGTGACCGTCTTTAATTAGCTTCATTACTATTTGTTTACTTGTTATTTGTTCTAATAATTTTACTGAAACATTATAAGGCACGTCTTCATCTAACATTCCATGAATTAGATGTACCGGTATATTTATCTCAATCTGTTTCTTTGTCAATAATAAATGTTTTTTTGCATCTTCTATCAGTTTATAGCTTATAGCATATTTATGCTCACAATTTTTACCTCTTACTTCTAATATTCCCTCTTTTTGCATCTTATTTTGATCGTTTAGAGATATATTTTGCCAAATATCTTCAGTAAAATCGGAAGCGGGAGCTAAACACACAAGCCCTTTTATTTTATCAGGGAATTTTAAAGCTGCAAGAAGTGCTAACCATCCTCCCATGCTCGAACCTACTAATATTGCCTTCGTATCAATTAATTTGTCTAAAATTATTGATACTCCTTCTAACCAATCACTAATTGTTTGCTCCTCAAATCGTCCCGATGCGTTTCCATGGCCGAAATTATCAAAAACAATAAAATTATAATTGTTTTTTTTACAATAATCTATTAAATAGATAGCCTTAGTTGATTGCATACTAGACATCAAGCCGTGTAAAAAAATTACAGATGGAATATTTGTATTAATTATTCTATAATTATCATAGACAATAAATTTGTCTTGTGTTTTATTATAAAGCTTGTGCATTTTAAATAATTATTTTAATAGATTGAGATTTAATGCCTTCATTAAAGTCAAGTAAACGATACAATAAATATACTATTTTGCAAGTAGTTCCTGCTCTAGTCTCGGGAGGGGTTGAAAGAGGTACTATAGAAGTTGCAAAATATCTTAAAATTCTCGGTTATACTCCTATCATAATTTCAGCAGGTGGTACTCTAGTTCAAGAGTTAGATAAGGAAGATATATTGCATATTGAAATGAATAGTAGCAGTAAAAACCCTTTTGTATTTCTGAATAATGCAAAATTGATAGCAGAAATAATCAAAAAATATAATGTTGATATAGTTCATACAAGATCAAGGGCACCGGCATGGAGTTCATATCTAGCAACAAAATGGACGAACGCTAAATTTCTGACTACTTTTCATGGGGTTTATAATATTCCGAATAGTTTTAAAAAATATTATAATAGCATAATGCTCAAAGGCGAGAAAGTTATTGCTGTATCCAATTTTGTAAAACAACATTTGCTTGAAAACTATAAAATTGATGAAGACAAAATAGTAGTAATTGAGCGTGGAGTAAATTGTGATTATTTTGATCCGGCAAATTTAACGCCCGAAAAACTTAAAAAATGTCGTGATAAATATGATGCACCGAGTAACGTGCCGATAATATTAATGCCTTCTAGAATGACAAGCTGGAAAGGACATCTTGTTCTAGTAGAAGCATTAAGTAAGTTAAAACATAGAGATTTTTATTGTTTGATGGTTGGCGATATATCTAGACATCCCAATTTTACTAATAGAGTCAAAGAGCTTATATCTACTCTAAAGCTTCAAAATAAAATTCAAATTTTCGGTAATGATTCGGATATAATAAACCTATATGGGATTTCCGATATTATCGTTTCTGCCTCAATCGAGCCTGAAGCTTTCGGACGTACTATTATAGAAGGGCAGGCGATGGAGAAGCTTGTTATTGCAACTAATATCGGCGGGGCAGTAGAAACGATAAATAATAATATAACTGGTTTCCACGTAGAACCGAATAATGCCGAAGTGTTAGCAGAGAAAATCGATTATTGCTTCTCGATTTTAGGTACTGATACTGCTAAGAAAATCCAAGAAGCAGCAAGACATACGGTAATTAATAATTTCTCTCTTGATCTGATGCTAAGAAAAAACCTTGAAGTCTATAAAGAAATCTTAAAAAACTCCCATAATTGAACACCTAGATTTAGTATATACAGTATATAGGAGTGAATAGAATAGCTATTCTCCTAATAAGTTTATTTCAACGTACAAATCTTCAAGATTTATATACTGATTATAAAAATTATTATAATCATGAGATTTACCGTCATGATGTACTACAAGCATTAAAGTTTCTGGTAAAAATTCTTTTAAAGCTTGTTGTGCATTTTCTATAGATATTTTATCCAGATTGGCAAACACCTAGTCTAAAATTAATATTTTAGGGTTTGAAATTATAGCTTTAATGATTCCAATTTTTTTCTTTTGACCGCCGCTTGGTGCATTTATTACATCATAATTTTTATCACTTAAGTGCGTAATTAATGTAGCTAGATCCAATTTTATAAATAGTGTGTTAATTTTTTCTTCTAATGATTGTTTATTACTTTTAATGATTGATTGATCAAGACCAGAGGTTATTACTTCAAATAAAGTAGATTGAGCAGGTATGTAACTATTCTGATCAATAAATATTATTTTTGGATTTTGATAATAGGTAGGTATGGAAATTTCACCAGCACTATGGCATGAGTCAGCAATACAATTTACTAAACTCTTTAAAAAAGTGGTTTTGCCTTTTCCTGAGGAAGCTGAAAGAAGATAATGTGCTCCTAATTTTAATACTAATTTTTCAAAGCTCAAAATAGTTCTTTCTTCTATAATTAGGTTATAATCAGAAATTACAAGTTCATCATTTGTATCATTAGTAGACCATGTTATTCCTTTTTTATCTTCAGAAGAAAGTGCCTCTATTAATTTTGTAATTCTCTCTTGCGATACGGTAATCCTCCCATTTTTAATCGCAATAGAGAGTAGA
>NZ_MXAX01000300.1:15617-15727 GCF_019249195.1 Rickettsia sp. TH2014
AGAGCTAATTTTTGTATTGGTGTTATACCGCCAATAGCCATATTAGGTCTTTCGTTATTATAAGACCAAAGCCATTGAGTTGCAAGATCCTGTGCTTCTTGTATATTAAC
>NZ_MXAX01000301.1:44-14629 GCF_019249195.1 Rickettsia sp. TH2014
TTAATTTTACTAAATGTAAGATTAAATCTCAACTATTACATTTTAGCCAAGATAAAAGGCGATTTTATCTTAGACGTAAATCTAATTTTTGTAATTTTATTGTGTCGATGAAAATTTAAAAGGTTTTTCAGGAACAAAATGCTCCGATACTTCACCTGAAAATACTTGTCCTTTTGATATAATAAGTTTTTTTACTGGTACTCCTTTCTTGAAATCTAAATTGGCAAGAGATATCCAAAATACATTTGGAGAAGTTGATGAATCATAATAATAAATTTTATTTTTATGATCTGTAATTGTTCTCCATAATGTAGATGATATGTTTGGTTGATCAGATGTAGTGATACCCAAAGGAACACTAACACTACGCATTATTCCCATTACGCTTGCTATAGCTTGATTAATGTATTTTCCTTCAATAACGGCATTTTTATATTGTGGAGCGATTTTTTTAGGAATAGCATTTATCAAAAATGATGCGCGCACAAAACGATCTGCAGCTTTATTAGTTCCCAGCATGAATATTAAGCCGTTTATTTCTGCTCAATATGTATTTAAAGCAAGTTGATGGTCAAATTTCGGTGAATTAGTCATTACTTGATATTGTTTACCGTGATGTATCACTAAATTTCCGTCTATATACTCAAATATTGCTGAATCACCTGTACTATCGGAGATAGATAAATGAACTTGTGCCGGTATACCGTTTTCAAGAACTAACGGCATTACTCTAATAAGATGCTGACTAAATGCTTCTACGGCTTCTGCAACACTTGCAAAATTATCGAGTACATATTGTGTCCATATAGAAACAGATATAATATGTTGTTTATCGTCTGCTTTACCATAATTTGATTCTACCAAATATAATAAATTAGCGGCTAACCCTTTCTCATTTATCCCGTCAACAGTGCCAATATCATAACCGGAAGTAACTAAACTATCATATTTTGATACCCATGTAATCGATTGAGAAACGGCCATACCGTTACGCTCTATGCCACGTGGAAAAACACCCAAAGATTAGATTGAATATCCTCTCTCCTATCCATTGTTCTTCCTGTAATTACTACATTTTCTGAGCCTCAATAAACTGCCCTAGTACATCTATATATAGAAGATATAAAAATATTTGAAATAAGTAAGCTATAAATTAACTTTACTTGTATATTAATAAATTTTAAATAAATCGTTTTATATTTCTTAAAGCTAAAAATACTCATTATCCGCATATGTTACTTAGCAAATTAATGTTAATTGATGAATACTTTATATAAAAATAATATTATTGTAAATAAATTTACTTATATTAAAGAATAAAAATATAAGTAAAGCTTTCTTTTTTACAATAGTCATTCCCACGTAGTATTGCGTGGCATCGAAATCCCTCGTCATTGCGAGGAGGGACGTAATCCCGACGTGGAAATCTCAGGAATTTTGCTTGAAATTGCTTCGTCAATTACTTCGTAATTTCTTCGCAATGATGATGAAACGGAACCACGCAAAAATACCGTGACTGCCCGCAATGACGTTTAAGGCATATCCTCAACAATGCCTATCTTTGTTTCTGATTTCCCCTTTTAGCTTGTAATTTAGAGAATGCAATTTCTTTTACCGCTTCTACTCTTTTCGGTTGAATGCCTTGATTTCCTTTTTGTTTTAATATATTGCTAATTTTTATACATTCTGCTATCAGCTTCTGTGTACCATGATTTTATTTAAATTTTCAGGAGAAATTTTTTTCATAAAATAGTTTGAAATGTTAGATAAACCTATCTTTTCACAAAAATTTCCTACCTTGTAGTATATAGTATCTTTGGAATTTAAGTTGAAAGATTTAGCATTTAATAAGTTGGTCGTGTTTTCGATATTATCCTGATATTTTAAATCTTTCTTTATACCCTCAATATCCTGCTGGGTAAGATAATGTTCTTTTTTTTAGCTCTTTCATTATATTGTCGTAGAATTTTGCTACTTCTTTATCTGTTACGTTTATAGTTGTTGCCTGTTTTGTAAAATCAACAATTAGTGATTCCAACTTTTTGCCGGTAGATTTGTCTTGTGCACGCATCGATTTTACAGGATCAGAAATTTGTACTTCTACTTTATCTTTCTTAACCTCAACTTCTGTTTCTTTTCATTTTCCTTCTAAATCTTTGCTCCATTGTTGTTCCTTGATTATTTCTTTTTTCAAGCCTATAGAAGTTTTAATTTGGTAATTATTTTCATACACCCACTCTTTAGCATCCTTACCTTCAATTGTAATGTTATTATTTATTGCATAGAGTACCGGGTCTTTTACAGATGAATTAGCGAAAGCCTTTAACCAACCGCCATTTTTAAATTCAGGTGAGACATGACTGCATTTTGTTACTATCTCAGCTCCTTTGGCCACTTCTTGCATATTAACAAGATTTTCTTTTATACTGCCTTTATAGTGTTTCCTCAAATCATCAAAATTGTTAATATTAGCGAATAACGCAATATTTTTCGGATCAAACCCGGCTTTTTTTAATTCATCCATTTTTTGATCAACTATTGCTTCCACCTGTTTCTCATCAAATTGACTTATCATCTGATTTAACGATTCGCTATATTTATCGATACTAAATGAGAAATTACCCGCTTTGATAGCAGCATTGTAGCCGACTCCAGGACGTGCAAACATTTCATTTGTTGATTGGATCATACTGCCAAAATCCTTATAAAATGCTAAAAAAGAGCGACCATGACCAATTTTGGTTATTGTTTTACCATCTTGCGCCATTAAATTACCCGCATGATAATCTACTTCCCCAGCATATGACAAGCAGCTATGGCTTTTTCAAATCCTTCTAGCTTTTTAAATTTTGATCATTAGCTCTGACTCTAGTTTGATCTGATAAACCGGAAAATTCTGTTAGTGTTACAGCATTATCAAAAAATTTAGAACGAACATAAAGTGAATCAGGGTGTTTTTCATCTGCTTTTACCAGCCCTTCTTTTGATGCTCGATCATGTAATAAAATTGATACATGGTAGAGTCTATTAATTCTTGTACCCCGTCTCTTCGGTCGGCAATAGCCTGTTTTCGTGCATTATTATCTTGTATTTTTTGTCATGCAGCATGAGTTTTATAAAAATGTTTTAAAATAAAAGTATTTCCTAGTTCATCTTTAGTAACATAACCGGCTGAAACTCCTGATGCCTTTTGTCCTTTCTCCTCAAACTCAGTTTGCTGTGCCACCCTTTTATCACGTAGCATAGCATCAATTGCTTTTTTAGGGTCATTAGGATTGCTTATTTCTTCAAGTTTTCTGTAATCTGCATTATATCGGCTATCATCTAATCCAACTTGTCGTTCAATTGCCTCTTCCATAACTAAATGCTGTAAAAGAGGCGCATCGATTATTTCTCTGAATTCCTGGTGTTTATCTCCTGGAAACAAGTTTTTTATTATTGTTGCGGCTTTAGCCAAACCTCGATCATCCAAATCGGCTAATTCCATTTGATTAACATATAGACTTGCAGTAGTAGGGGATTGGTCATTAGAAAGGTCAATAGCAGATGAGGCAATGGCTTCGCAGGCTCTAGATATTTTGGCATTCAATGCTGTATCTTCTGTTTCCAAGGCTTTAAAAAGTTGCTCTTGTAATAATAATTCCTGTTGAGTTTTTTCTTTAGACATAAAATAACCTGATTATATTAACTAATGCTTCAAAAATTTATTATATAAATTAATTAATTATTATTAATTGCAGGGAAGAAAAAAACTCTAATTTGCAGTATTTTTTTATTATTTTTTCTGGATTGTCGAACTAGCTTGGCATTGCCCGCGTGAATCAATTTTATCCCTGTTATCCCGCGAGCTTGTAGCGGGATCAAGTTAAAAATACTAAAATTATTAGTATTTTTATTGTTTTTTGGATCCCGTGGTCAAGCCACGGTATGACCTCGAACGGATTTTTCGGTCCACGCAACAACGCCAACTTGCTTCGACCGTTCATAATGAGGAGTCGGTATCTATACAACAAGGTCCCGCTTTTGTTGGGATATAACATCGAGGTCTTTTTAAAAACTATTCGGTACTATAGATTTGATCGTGATATGACAATGAAAAAAACAAAGCCATGAAATAAATCATGACTTTGCAGAAAGGATACCAATTAATCTCTTCTGTTGCCTAAAAATCTCATTAAATATAGGAAAAGATTTATAAAATCTAAGTATAAAGTAAAGGCTGCCATAATAGAAACCTTTTGTCCTACTTCATCGTTTCCTGCCATGTAATACATAGACTTAATCTTTTGAGTGTCCCAAGCAATTAGTCCCATAAATACTACTATTCCAATAAGAGAAGTAGCAAAAGAAAGAGTCGAGCTTTTTAGAAACAAGTTGACTAATGAAGCAATGATAAGACCTATAAGACCCATTGCAAAAAATGAACCCATAGATGTTAAATCTCTACTTGTACTATAACCGTATAAACTCATTGCTCCAAAAACGGAAGAACAAATAAAGAAAGTACGAGCTATCGAGGCACCGGTATAAATAAGAGCTAAATATGCAAGCGACATACCGGTTAAACCGGCATAAACCCAAAATAATATTTGTGCTGTTTTCAGGTTCATTCGTCCAAAGCCCATAAAGAAATATAAAGCAATACCGAGCGGAGCAAACATTATAATAGCACCGAAACCTGTTTGAAACATTAAATTATAAATAGGTTCAACTGATATAGTCGTTACGGCCGCTACACCGGTTAGTAAAAGTGCTAAAGCCATATAATTATATACTTTAAGCATGTATTTTCTTAAGCCTTCATCAAAAGTTTTATTCTTTGAGGTGGCAGTTAAAGTTTTTGTATAATCGATCATAAGAAACCTTAGGATTATGTTATTTACATAATAAAATATAGTCTGTTAGAGCTGTTTTTTCAAGCTATAATTATAAATATCTTGCATTGAATATAAAGCCGGTGATTTATTGTGTAGCCAAATAGCAGCTTTAATTGCACCAATGGCAAAAGAATTTTTATTCAGGGCTTCGTGTTTTAAAGTGATTATTTCATCATCACCTAGGAAAGCTATTTCATGTATACCGTGAACATTTCCACCACGAAGTGAGGAAATACCTATTTCTTTTTCGCTTCTCGGTCTGTTGCCGCGATGAAATGCTATATTTAATCCTTTTTCGCTTGCAATTGTTTCAGCAAGCATAATAGCAGTTCCTGAGGGTGAATCTTTTTTATTACGGTGATGCGTTTCTAGAATTTCAATATCGTAATCATCTAGTATTTTTGTTGCCTTTCTTGCTAAATAGCTGAGCAAATCAGCCCCGATACTCATATTTGCAGAATATAAAATAGGTAAAGTTTGAGCTGCTTTTTCTAAAAGCTTAAAATGCTGAGGTTGAAGTCCTGTGGTTCCAATTACTAATTTTGTATTATGTTTTAATGCATAATTAATTAATTTTTCTAATATTTCAGGAGTAGAAAAATCGATGATTACATCAGAATTTTTACAAAAATTATCTAAATCATCTAAATTATTAGTACTATTAAATTTTGCTGAAATTTTGCAATCTTTAAATTTATCTATTCTCTCTGTAATGGTTTTTCCCATTTTACCTGTAGAACCGCTAAGACCGATACTAATCATGTTTGATTTATTGTAAATTTGTATAAGATTTATGAAAATATAATAGAGGCTTTAAATCATTTTTAATAGCAGTATTTATTACTTCACCAATAAATATAACATGGTCACCGACATCGTAAGAAGCATATTTAGTACATTCTATATAACAAGTTGCACCGTTTATTAAAGGACAATTGGTTTTATTGCCAAGCTCATAAGCAATTTTTGTAAATTTATTAGGTTGTGATTTAGCAAAATGTTTTGAGATATCAATTTGATGCTCTGCTAAAATACTAACTGCGAATTTATCACTTTTCTGAAAACTGTTTATACTAAAAGAGTTTTTATTGAGGCAAAATAATATTAACGGTGGTTTTAAAGATACAGAAGTAAGAGAACTAGCAGTAAAGCCAAAAAGCTCGTTATTACAATTTGTTGTTATAATAGTCACTCCCTGGGGGAATCGACTCATAGTATCTTTAAATTGACTTTCTGTTACTGTCCCAGCCATTTTTTCATAATTTTGTTAATGGTTCCGTCTTTTTTTAATGAATCGATTGCCTCATTAATTTCACTAATTAGTCCTGAGTTTTTAGACATACCTATAGCAAAATTTGATGAAAATTCTTCTAAAGTACTGCTTTCTAAATTTGAATTATTTTCTTTTAATTTTTTGCCTTGAAATTCCTCAGAAATAATAGCATCTATGACTTTGGCTTTTAACTCTTCAACTAACATTAAATGATTTGCTAAAGAATGAACTTTAATATTCATTGTCCGTGATAGATCTTGTGCTTTTTTTTCTAAAACACTACCAAGTTGTACCCCTACTATTTTATTCTCTAGATCTTTGCTATTTTGTATATTATCACCTGTTCTATATATTATGGCAAATCTTGCAGTAGCGTAATTATCGGAAAAGCTGATATATTCGGAACGCTCTGGTGTTACGGAAAGCTCCGCCACCGCAACATCAATATTTTCACTAACTAAAGCTGCAAGTAAACCGTTAAAGTCGAAGTTTTTTATAATAACTTTTTTATTTAGACGTTCACTTATTGCTTTTATAATATCAATATCAATCCCAACAATCTCCCCGTCTTGGATGAATTCATAAGGAGGATTATCTGCGGCAGTACCGACTATTAAAGTTTTTTCCGTTTCTTTTTTATCACAAGAAATTAGTAAGAAAGATAGTAAAAATATTTTTAGAAATTTCATAAAAATAATGTTTTAAGTTTGAGTGTGTGTCATGTGCCGAATTGTCATTGCGAGGAGATGCGTAGCATCGACGTGACAATCTCAGAAGTATTATACTATTTCATGAGATTGTCACGCTCTACTTGAGTTCGCTCGCAATGACGGGAAAACTTATCACGTGGGCAATACCTACCGGAGTAATAGCTTCAAGAATCCAGCCTATCCTTTAAAAGCTGATTCACAAGCGTCGGATTAGCCTTACCACCAGTTTTTTTCATTACCTGCCCTACAAAGAAACCGAATAACTTATCCTTACCACTTTTATAACCCTCTACTGATTCAGGGTTTTCAGCTATTACCTCGTCAATTACTGTGTTCAGCACGTTATTATCCGAAACTTGCATCAGTCCTTTTTCCTCTACTATTTTATCGGGTGCTTTACCGGTTTCAAACATAATTTCAAAAACGGTTTTTGCAATTTTACCAGAAATAGTATCATTTTCTATTAATTTTACCAGTTTTGCAAAGTTACTAGGAGTAATTTTGCATTCATTTATTCCTATCGATGCTTTGTTTAATTGTCCGAACAACTCACTAGTTAGCCAATTAGTAAGCATTTTAGGGTTACATTCATTTGCTGCTTTCTCAAAATACTCAGCAACCGATTCATCGGCTACTATTACTTCGGCATCATATTTACTTAAACCAAATTCTTTCGTATATTTTTCAATCTTTTGATCAGGTAGCTCAGGTAAGTTTGCTTTTAGTTCATTTATTAACTCATCAGAAATAACAAGCGGTAATAAATCGGGATCAGGAAAATATCTATAATCAAGTGCTTCTTCTTTTAAACGCATAGTTTTTGTTTCACCGCTATCGGCATTAAATAAGCGTGTTTCTTGAATTATTACTTCACCGTTTTCAAGCAAGTCTACTTGTCTTTTAGCTTCAAATTCTATTGCTTTAATAATATTACGAATCGAATTAATATTTTTAATTTCGCATCTTGTGCCGAGTGGTTCACCGCTACGTCGTACTGAAATATTAGCATCGCAACGCATTGAGCCTTTTTCCATATCACCGTCGCAGCTGCCGATATAACGTAGCAAATTTCTCAGCTTTTTTACAAATTCAGCCGCTTCTTCCGGTGAAGATATATCAGGCTCAGTTACAATTTCCATAAGTCCAATACCGGCACGATTTAAATCGATAAAGCTGTAATGTGGTGATTGATCATGCATAGACTTACCTGCATCCTGCTCTAAATGCAAACGGTTAATGCGAATAGTTTTAAGATCGCCGGTATTAGTCGGTATTTCCATAGTTCCGTTTTGCACTATAGGATAATAAAATTGCGAGATTTGGTAACCTTGGGGCAGATCAGCATAAAAATAATTTTTACGATCAAATACCGAATATTTATTTATTTTAGCTTTAAGCCCAAGCCCTGTTTTAATTGCTTGGTATACGCAATGCTTATTTAATACCGGTAACATCCCGGGCATTGCTGCATCAACATAGGAAACCTGCGAATTTGGTCTTGCTGCAAAAATAGTACTACTTCCTGAAAAAAGCTTAGATTTTGAGGAAATTTGAGCATGGATTTCAAGCCCTATTACATATTCCCATTTTCCCGTATTACCTTCAATATATGCCATAATTAAAAACCTTTTGGCTCAAATTTAATATGTTTTACACCTGACTCAATTGTCGATGCTACTTTCAAAACATTATATTCGTCTAATTGTTTACCTATAATCTGCATCCCAAGAGGTAAACCTCGTGCCGATAATCCGGCAGGAACCGATGCACAAGGTAAACCGGCTAAACTTGCAGGAATAGTAAATAAATCGTTTAAATACACAATAGTCGGATCATTTTGTTTTTCACCGATCTTAAAAGCTTCGGTCGGTGCTGCAGGTAACAAAATGGCATCAACTTTTGCAAAAGCATTATTAAAATCGTTTGCAACTAAACGACGTACTTTTTGAGCTTTTAGATAATATGCATCCATACAACTAGATGAAAGCACATATGTTCCAATCATAATACGACGTTTTACTTCCTCCCCAAATCCGACTGATCTAGTCATTTCATACATTTCGTCAAGCGTCATATTTTCGCGTTCTACTCGAAGACCGTATCTAACGCCGTCATATCTAGATAAATTTGAAGAAGCTTCAGCCGGTGCTATTACGTAATAAACGGCAACACCGTATTTAGCATGCGGCAGCGTAATATCAACTATTTCAGCATCGGCGTTTTTAAGTAGCTCTATAGTATCCTGCCACATTTTCATAATATCAGGTTCAATAATACCGCCTTCACCAAGGCTAAGAGGTACACCTATCTTCATATTTTTCATAGAACTTCCGATAGCGGATTGTAGTTCTGGAACTTCTGCTTTAATCGAAGTAGAATCTTTTTCATCAAACCCCATCATCGCTTCAAGCATAATGCTACTGTCTAAAACGCTTCTAGTAAATATCCCTGCTTGATCAAGTGAGCTAGCAAAGGATACCATTCCGTATCTTGAGCAACGACCATATGTCGGTTTAAATCCGACTAAACCCGTAAAGCTTGCAGGTTGACGTACCGAGCCTCCAGTATCGCTACCAAGAGCAGCAGATGCCATAAACCCGCTAACTGCTGCAGCTGAACCACCTGAAGAACCACCCGGAACTAAATCTGCATTATCCTCATTTGCTTTCCAAGGACTAATTACATTTCCAAAACAACTAGTGATATTTGCCGAACCCATTGCAAATTCATCCATATTGGTTTTGCCAAGCATCACACCGCCCTTATCAAAAATATTTTGTGTAACGCTTGATTCATAATTAGGTATAAAATTTTTCAGTATATTAGAACATGCCGTAGTTCTAATTCCTTTCGTACAGAAAAGATCTTTAGCGGCAAATGGTATACCCTCAAGTGTTCGCGGTTGATTTTTAGCATAATTTTGATCGGCTGCTTCGGCCTGTTTTAAAGCTAAATCAAAAGTTTCGGTAACATAAACATTTAGGTTTCTATGTTTCTCTATTTGTTTAATATGTGCATTAACTAATTCCTTACTTGTAAAATCTTTATTTTTTAGACCTTTTACACTGTCTGCTACTGTTAATTTGTTTAGTTCCATCATAATTATTCAACAACCTTTGGAGTGATAAAATATTTTACTTCTTTAGCAAGTTGAGCACTATTTCCGCTTACATTATCAAATAATTTATTTGACAAATCAGAACTTGTAACGGCGTCCTCTCGCATTCTAGCATTCATATTAGAAACCGAAGTTAAAGGCTCTATATCTTTGCAATCTATTTCATTTAAAATATCAATCATATTCATAATAGTACTAAACTGAGCAGAAAATTTTTCTACAGTATCTTCTTCAAATTTTAATCTAGCTAATTTTGCTATTTTCTGTGCTTCTTCTTTTGTAATCATAGTTTTATTTTCTTCATTCGGGTATTTTTAGGCGTTGGCGTCATTGCACGGAAAAATTGAAAATTTTGACGAAGCAATCTCAGGAGTTTTATAATACTTCACGAGATTGCCACGCTCACTTCGTTTGCTCGAAATGACAGTTTTGGTATCTACGCAATAATGCCTGTGAGCCATGACGATTAGAATCAAAAAGTCATTATCTCTTGTTCTTTTTGTTTTATTGCCGAGTCAACTTTACTACCATAATCATCGGTTAGTTTTTGTACTTGTTCAGATAAGCTATGATGCTCATCTTTTGCAATAATATTATCCTTTTCTAGCTTTTTAAGCTCTTCATTGCCATCTCTTCTAATATTACGTAATGAAATTTTAGTATCCTCACCGTATTTATGAGCAAGCTTTACCAGTTCTTTACGTCTTGCTTCAGTTAAAGCCGGTATCGGTAGTCTGATTAATTGACCGTCCGTTGCTGGAGTTAAGCCAAGATTTGCTATCGTAATTCCTTTTTCTACCGAGGACACCATAGATTTATCCCAAACCTGCACGTTAATTGTTCGTGCATCAGGGGTGGATAGAGAAGCAACTTGTGAAAGCGGCATTTTACTCCCGTAAGCTTCCACGGTTACGCTATCAAGCAAATTAACCGAAGCTCTACCGGTACGCAAGCCTTTAAGCTCATGATCTAAAACTTTCAGAGTTTTATCCATCTTTTCTTGTAAGTTTTTCTTTAACGTTTCTGTGTCCATATTATTTTATCCGTATATTATTAGTATTAGAAAATACCCCCGATGTCATTCTTGCGTGGATACACAACTGTCCGAAGTTAAAATGAACAAAAGCCATTTAATAGCTAAAAATGGTATTTTTAACGTAAAACATCAAAAATACTACCAGCAATAGTTGTAAAAAAATTGCCTATTCTACTTATTTTTCAACTTCGGACAGTTGTGGTGTGGATACTAAATCGTCATCGCGAGAAGAATTACGTAGTAATTCGACGAAGCAATCTCAGGAGTATTACTTCATGAGATTGCTACGTCGCTTCGCTCCTCGCAATGACGAAAAACCGAGTCACACTACAATAATATTATTCCTCAATTGTCGTATATCCGCCTTTATCTTGTATTACTCTAGCAAAATTTCCCTGTTCTTTTATCGAAAATACTCTTATAGGTAATTTATTTTCTCTTGCAACTGCAATAGCTGCCGTATCCATGACTTGCAGGTTGTTAGTTATAACATCTTTATAGCTAATAGTGAAATATTTTTTAGCATCAGGATTTTTTTTAGGGTCGGAATCATATACGCCATCAACTTGAGTTGCCTTTAACAAAATATCGCAATTCATTTCGATTGCACGAAGTACTGCGGCACTATCAGTGGTACAGAACGGATTACCCGTGCCTCCGGCAAAAATTACCACACGCTTTTTTTCCATATGTCCTTTAGCTTTACGGCGAATATAAGGCTCGCATACGCTCATCATAGGAATAGCCGATAGAACTCTTGTATAGATACCTAAGCTTTCCATAACGTTTTGCAATGTTAAAGCATTAATCACCGTTGCGAGCATACCTATATAATCCGCTGAAGCTCGGTCCATACCGACAAGTGCTGCATTGATCCCTCGATAAATATTCCCACCTCCGACTACAATAGCGACTTCTACTCCTAAATCAATGACCTCCTTAATATCGCCGGCAATCTTTTTTATTACCTCATATTCATGTCCAAATTGTTTGTCTCCCATTAAAGCTTCCCCTGAAACTTTGAGCAAAACTTTTTTATACTTTAGAGCGTTTATATCTGATAACATTTTCTACTTCAAGTTGTTTTTAATATTTGCTTAATTTTTTTAATCATTCTACCTCTTTGTAGGTCGGTAATCGATGATTTATTGAGTGCATGTACTAATAGCATATTATTATTTATATCAAGTGTTACCGTACCGGGTGTTAATGTAATCGAGTTACTATAAATTACTTCACCGATTTCTTCTAGCCCTTCTGCGTCAATCCATTCAAAAACCGGCTCTATCTCTATTTTTTTTTGCCAAATTATTTTGATAACCGGGAAAGCTGATTTCCATATTTCTAATAATAACCAAGGAAAATATAATATAAATTTAATTTTAGTGAGCATTAACATTTCCGGTTAATTTGATATTTGAAGTAAAAGGTATTAGTAGCATTATAAATACAAATAACAGCCCTATCATATTAAATATATTATTTATTGCAATTACAAAAGCATCATTATTTAATTTGTTTGCTAATAACAAATAGGATGCTTTTTCAGGATTAAGGACTTTTCCACTTAATAATTCAGTGTAAGAATTTAGTTGTTCTAATGCCATTATAGAAGTAGACGAGATATTTTCTGATAAATATTGCATAAAGATTTTAGTATCATTAGTAAGTATAGTACTGATTACCGCAAGTCCTGCAGCTCCTCCTAAATTACGAGTAAGATTATAAAGCCCGCTAGCGTTACCTACTCTTTCTTTTGGCATATTGCCAAGAGCTATATTATTAGTCGGTATAAAACAAAACATTAATGAAAGTCCTCTAACAAATTGAGGAAGCACAAAGGCAGCAAATCTAGAATCAGGTGTTAGAAAACTATTCAAATGACATCCAAGAGCAAACCCTCCAAGCCCTATAATAAGCATCAGGCGTAAATCTACCCCTAGCCCTAACATCCTACCGGCGAGAGGTGCAGATAAAAATTGTGCTCCGCCCGTCACCATCATAGTAGCCCCGATTTGCAATGTATCATATCCGGCAATAGTAAAGAGAAATAGCGGTAATATATATACTGCTCCGTATAATCCGATACCCATAACGAACGAATAAAGGCAACCAAAAGTAAAGTCTTTATAAAGGAATGTTTTTAAATCTAAAATTGGATTAATAAAGGTTAGTTCTCTAATGATTAATAAAACAAAACCTAAAGCTACTGCAATACTTAAGAATAGTATTAAATTATCCTCAAGCCAACCTTTTTTGTTTCCTTCTTCTAAAACATATTGTAATAAGCCGAGCGTTAAAGCCATTAATAATATACCGAGAAAATCAAAATTTTTCAGTAATTTATAATTTGGTTTATCAAAATCCCCATATAAAAATACTACCGTGCATACGAAAATACCAGGTACGACGTTCAATAAAAACATAAAATGCCATGATAAAATTTCTGTAATATATCCACCGAGTGTAGGTCCTAAAGTAGGGGCAACAGTTACGACAAGTCCAATTAAGATAGTAACGATAGGACGTTGTGATGCAGGAAAAATTATAAAAACGGTACTAAATACCGTCGGTATCATAGCACCACCAAAAAATCCTTGTAATGCTCTAAAGATAATCATTGATTCAATATTAGTTGCGAGCGAACATAATACGCTCATAACCGTAAATCCTAGAGCTGCAATAAAATAAGAAATTCTGGTAGAAAGTAACCTTGCTAAAAAGCCGGTAATAGGAATAATGATAACTTCAGCTATTAAATAAGATGTTTGAACCCAAGAAAGCTCATCGCTTGATGCAGCAAGACCTGCAGCTATTACGGATAATGAGCTAGCGACAATCTGAATATCAAGTACCGACATAAACATCCCGACAACCATACCAAAAAAAGCAAATAATTGCTTTTTAGAAAGAGCAGGCGGTTGTAAATTATCATTTGACATAATTAAATTATACAGTTTAAATTAAATAAAGTTAATAAGTGAAATAAAAATATATGTTTAAAATAAAAAATTGTTGTACAACTTTTAATTTTTAATTAAACTATTTATTAGGATATAAGTAGACAAGACCTAATATATGGTAATCATTTTATTTATATTTAGCAAATAATAAATATGTAATTGATTTATTAAAAATATTTACTATAATATTAACATTTATTAACTATAATTGATTTATCAATATGCAAAATCCAGCACAAAAAGTTATGTCTTTTTCAGAGCATAAATCTGATATAGAACGCATAAAGAAATCAATAGAAGAAGGGTGGGCAATAGTAAAGCTAGTACCTAATAAAGACCGTTTTATCGGACTTTTAGAAAAGATTTCGCACGCTGAAGATGAAACAATCTATATTCCTCCAAGAAAAAAGATAATAGTTAATTAACACGAATAGCGAATTATTACATAATCTGCTATTCAGCTTGAGAAGTTGAATATAAAAGTGCAATAATTCAATGATTTAAGGCTTGTATTTCTTCTAATTTGTAATAGTTGAGATTTAATCTTACATTTAGTAAAATTAAGATAATANNNAATGGAGGATTAGAGATGAATCTAAATCAAAAAA
>NZ_MXAX01000302.1:0-11622 GCF_019249195.1 Rickettsia sp. TH2014
ATAATTTTTATAATGTCTGTAAGATTAAATCTTGACTCCTACAGCCGCTAACATTCAAAATCTTATCCACATCATACTGATAATCTTTATGTAGTACTTCCCAATTTGTGATATGTTGTAACGCACGAGATTTTGCCTCTTGTTCACTTTTTGCTACAACAAAAATATTTTTATGAAGCTCTGTAAATTTTTTGCTATCATATCCTCCCAAATTAATAAAATATAACTTGGCTTGATTATTATTAGGTTCAAAGTCAACAATTTCAATGCTATATCCATCAGCCCAAGTCAGTACGCCCTAGGCATCTAAATGCAAACTTTCTAGAGAACCTCACCAACTTTTTTTAAATAATTATAAGTATCCTCAATAGTTTCGGCTATAACTAATCTAATATCATGCAATTCTATTAAAGCCCCGCTACAAGAACCCCCTATGTAAATAACAAATAAGTTTTTCATTACACACCGTGGCGTTCTGCAATTAAACTTTTTATTTTACCGATAGCTTTAGCAGGATTTAAGCCTTTCGGACAGGTCTTAGTACAATTCATAATCGTATGGCAACGATAAAGCTTGAACGGATCTTCTAAATCTTCAAGACGTTCGCCGGTATGATCATCCCTTGAATCGGCAATCCATCGATAAGCCTGCAATAAAATCGCAGGACCCAAATATTTATCACCGTTCCACCAATAGCTAGGACAGGAAGTAGAACAGCAAGCACATAATATACACTCATATAAACCGTCAAGCTTTTCTCTGTCTTTAATCGACTGTAACCTTTCAGAGTTTGAAGGGGTAGGGCTATCTGTTTTGAGCCAAGGTTCTATGGATTCGTATTGTGCATAAAAATGTGACATATCAGGTACTAAGTCTTTCACTACTTTCATATGAGGAAGCGGATAGATTTTGATATCGCCTGATACCTCTTCTATCGGTTTTATGCAAGCTAAAGTATTTGTACCGTCAATATTCATGGAACAACTACCGCAAATTCCCTCTCGACAAGAACGCCTGAACGTTAGAGTCGAATCGATTTCGTTTTTGATTTTAATTAAAGCATCTAAAACCATTGGTCCGGTTTTGCTTAAATCTATCTCAAAACTATCGATAGTAGGATTCTCATCAAGATCAGGGTCATACCTATAAATCTTTACCTTTTTAGGTTTAAGCATTTCCTCTTGTTCTTTATGCTCTTTTCCTTTTTTTACTACTGAATTTAGCAATAATCTTAACTCTGCCATTTAAGTACTCTCTTAAAATTTATTTTTAGGACTATATAAAATAATTAGCTAATTCACAATTTTTCATACCATTAACAAAATCTTTGATTTTTAATTTTAGTTGAATGTTATTACCGGGATGTTTAATTGAATCTTTAGGGATTGTTTTACTTAAAGAGCCACCCCCCCTTTTCGTTGAATTACAATATAATTACCTATTATAATATTACCCTTATTTGTAAAAATAATATCATAATTTAGAGCTTTTAGAACATCTTTCATTACATATATACGCATTAGTTTTTCTTCTCTCGGATATAAACTAATAACTCTCTTGCAGTTTCATTTGAGAATGACCATTTAACCATTTCTTTTGCAATAGGCTGAAAAATTAATAACACTCTTTCTTGTTCTTCAAATGGAATTAAATTTGACTTAATATTGCTCGATTTGTTAATTATCAAATTTTGTAGATAATCTAAACAATTTAAGTTAAATGTTTTGCAAAAATTATTTATAGATGCTCTTGTAAGTTGATTATAGGCTATTGCCTGCTTATATGCCTTAATACTAACATCTATGTTATAACCGCAGCTAAAATTCATTTTAACATCAGATTTTTCTGCATATATTCCTGTGCTGATAGCATGTGAAAAATTGCCTTCTATTTTAAAAACATCTCTAATCTTATCTATTATACCAATATGTTCACTGATACTATTTTTAAAAAGAGTTTCTACATTTTTACCTATATATGCGTTTCCATTATCCATTAAACTGCTATTATTGAGTCATATATATTTGCTATTATTTGTGGAATTACTGAATTACATAGCTGCCTATAACCCTTTAATCCATCTGCAACATAATGATCTTAGGGAAAACCCATTAAATATTTACATTCATTGACTGATAATCTTCTTATCTTGTCATTTATATAATAAAGACCGGTTCTAGCACCAACACCCGCCACCAAAAGCTGATAGAGTTATTGAATGACCGAAAGGGTTGTAAATCCTTTCACCTTGACAGCCTTTATTAACTTGACCGATCAAGCCTCTTGCCTGAAATACTAAAAGACTGGCAAGGAAAACCGGCGCATAAAATATCATGTTTAGGGATTTTGTTTGCTGATATTTCAGTAATATCACTATGCGGTTTATCACCAAAATTTCTTTTATATGCTTCTTGTACGTCTTTGTCTATATCGGAAGAAAAAACACATTCAAGCCCCTTTGTTTCCAAGGCTTTTCTAAAGCCACCGATGCCGCAAAATAAATCTATAAATTTATACACATAAATTATACTATTAAACTTAGGAAGCGGGATTTTCTTTTTTAGCCTTAGCTGTTTTTGTTTTCTCAGGTGATTTTTCTTTATCTATTTTTATAGTAGATGAATCATTAAAAGGAAACTTATTTTCCTCTTCTGAATCTAAAGCTCTGCCGCTAAGTAAATTTTTAATTTGCTGACCGGATAATGTCTCATATTCAATCAAAGCATTAGCCAGTGTATGAAGTTGATCTATATGTTTTGTTAGAATATCTTTTGCAAATTCATATCCTTGCGTAATAATTCTTTTAACTTCGGCATCGATTAACTCTGCAGTAGCTTCCGAGGTTTCATTACTCGGTTGTCTACCATACATATCATCGTCGCTTGAACCATGGAATATCGGTCCTATTAAATCACTTAAACCGGCTTTTGTAACCATTGCTCTTGCAATATTAGTTGCACCTTTTATATCCGATGAAGCTCCTGAGGTAACTTTATTTCTACCGAAAATAATTTCCTCTGCTACTCTTCCTGCCATATAAACTGCTATAGATGATTCCATCTGTTCACGATTCTGAGAATATTCATCAGTTTCAGGAAGTCTTTGTACCATTCCAAGAGCATTACCACGCGGTATAATTGTAGCCTTATGAATAGGCGATGCTGCAGGACAATAAAGCCCGACTAACGCATGCCCCCCTTCATGATACGCAGTTAATCTTTTTTCTTTCTCCGACATTGCAATAGAACGACGCGCAACTCCCATCAGCACCTTATCTTTCGCCTCTTCCATGTCGTGCATATCTACTTCTTTCTTACCAAGCCTTGCAGCGATAAGAGCAGCCTCATTAACTAAGTTAGCAAGTTCAGCACCGGAAAAGCCCGGGGTACCACGAGCAATAATTCGTGCTAGTACCGTACTATTATATTTAATTTTCTTTAAATGTACTTTTAGAATTTGTTCACGACCGTTTATATCAGGGTTTGCAACGGCAATTTGACGATCAAACCTACCGGGACGTAGCAATGCACGGTCAAGAACATCAGGGCGGTTTGTAGCTGCAATAATCACGACCCCTTCATTTGCTTCAAAGCCGTCCATTTCGACTAACATTTGATTTAAGGTTTGCTCACGTTCATCATTGCCGCCGCCCATACCGATACCTCTATGGCGACCTACCGCATCAATTTCATCGATAAAGATAATGCAAGGAGCATTACGTTTACCCTGTTCAAACATGTCACGCACACGGCTTGCACCGACACCCACAAACATTTCAACAAAATCAGAGCCGGATATGCTAAAAAACGGAACATTAGCCTCGCCTGCAATTGCTTTAGCAAGAAGAGTCTTTCCTGTTCCAGGAGGCCCTATAAGTAAGCAGCCTTTCGGTATTTTACCCCCAAGCTTTTGGAACTTGCTTGGATCTCTTAAAAAATCTACTATTTCAGTTAATTCTTCTTTTGCTTCATCGATACCCGCTACATCTTTAAAGGTAATTTTTGGTCCTTTATCTGATAGTAACCTAGCTTTCGATTTTCCAAACCCCATGGCTTTCCCGCCTCCATGCATTTGACGCATGAAAAAAACCCAAACACCTATCAATAAAAGCATAGGAAGCCAAGAAATTAAAAAGCCTAAAAAGGTGTTCATTCTTGTTTCAAGAGGTACTACTTCAATATTAACGTCATTACTAGTAAGACGGTTTACTAAATCAGGATAATCAGGAGCATAAGTGTTAAAAGTAGAGCCATCATTTGAAGCGCCTTCAATTACTCTACCTTGAATTTTTACCGAATTAACGGTCTTTTCATCAACTCGTGTTAAAAAATCCGAGAAAGTTATATTATTTCTTCCACCAAGTAAACCGTCAGATTGGAAAACATTAAAAAGTAATATTACGAAAACAAAAAGTGCTGCCCAAGCTAAAATACTTCTACCTTGATTATTCATCGATATAAAACCTAATAAAAATTTTTATCGGTATTAAATTATAGTACCGAACAGTTTTTGTCTGATGTCATTCCTGCAAAAGCGGGAATCCAGTTAAATAAAAAACCTTTAAAATCAAAATTTTCTATTGGATCCCCGCTTTCGCGGGGGTGGCATCGCATAGGCTTTTAAAAAACTGTCCGGTAATAGGGTATTAAATACCGGTGTTAGCAAAAATGGGTGAAACGAGATACAAAATTTGGAGCAAAAGATACTTCAAAGTTCCACATGTCGTTATCATAATATGATATATGTGGTATTGCTATAACTTTTTCAAGTATTTTAATGATAGGTAAGGTAAATAAAATTGCATTGTGGTTTTTGCAGGATAGATTTTTCAAAGGCTCTAGATCTAATTGTTTCTTTATCATTTTATAATCTTCTAACGATAGATGAGTTACAAAACAATTTGGAGTTTCTTGATTTCTTGTGATGCAAAATCTATTATCCCAAATAACGGATTTATCCAATAATATTTTATTTTCAGGTAATTTTTTGCCGAATTCCCTGTATATAAGTAACTCGTTTTGTATGCGATTAATTACACAGCCATGAAGGGTATTCTTAAAGTTTACATCTTGAGTAATTAATTTTAAAATAGGTTCTACCGAATAAAAACGAGCTGCTCTAGATTGTCCGCTAATTATTATCAGTAAAAAATTAATTATTTGTACTTTCACCTCATTTGAAAACTTATCAAATTTAACTAAATCAAGAAAAGTAAAACCATATTCAAAAATTTTGACTGCTTCGGCTATTGCTGATATTAACTCCGGTTTAAATTTATTATCTAGTAAATCATTAATTTTAAGCTGTTGTAAGATTATATCGGCTTTAATATAATCTTCGCCTTTAGCTAATTTTTGCCTAATAATATTTCGTTTATATTTATCAGATGAATTTGACTCATCTTCAAACCACTTTATATTATGACTGACTAAATACTTTACTAATTCACTTTTTGGAATATTATATAACGGTCTAATTATTTGTATATTATTATACCAATTAATATTACTGCTACTAAGTCCAAATATACCGCTATTACGTTCTAATCTTAAACAAAAATTTTCTACGTAATCATCTTCATGGTGAGCAGTTAAAAGTACTAATATATCGAGTTCTAGACATAGATTTGTCATCAAATCATAGCGTCCTTCTCTTGCTCTTTCTTGTAAATTGGAAAAATTATTTTGGTGATCAAAAGTTAAACTATAATGTTTACGATTTAGACTATTACTGATATTTTGGATATAATGGGTCTCTTGCTTCGACTGTTCCCGTAAGTTATGATCAACCGATATAACAGATAATTCTATATTATTTTTTTCTGCCCAAATATTAGCGAGATAAAGAAGTGCTACCGAATCGCTCCCACCGGAGACTGCGACCGCTATTTTAGATAAACCAAAATTACCTATTAGATTATTGATATTATACTCAAATTTTTCATATAGCATAGTTGAAAAATATTAGTATTGTAAAGTGTTCGGATATTGTGGTCAAACGTAGTAGTATGTCATTCCTGCGAAAGCAGGAATCCAGAAAAAAAGTATAAATACAGCAAATTTTTGAAATTAAAAGCTCGATTTATGCTGGATTCCCACTTACGCGGGAATGACATCGAGTAGATTTTTCGATCCATGCAACAACACCGAAACGAAGCGACGTGGCAATCCAGAAAAATAATTAAAAAAATTCTGTAAATCAGAATTTTTAACTAGATTGCCACAGGAACGATGTTCGCTCGCAATGACGATAGAAAAAATTTACGCTGACTCAGCTAAATCTTCTGAAGTTTCAGTCTTTTGTTCGCGTAAATAATCTTGTGCTTCTGATTCTGATCTTGCAACAATAACTGTAACTATAGCATTAAGCTCCGCATGGAGTCTTATTTCAACTGTATAAATTCCGGTAGATTTAATTTGTTTATCAAGAATAATATTTGAATGAGAGATATTATAAGATACATTCTCAGATAATTTATCGGCTATTTCTTTGTTAGTAACCGAACCGAAAAGTTTACCGTCATCTGATGTTTGGCGGATAAAAACTAATTTTTGATCTTTAATAAGAGTATTAATTTTTTCTACTTCTTCTCTTATTTGCTTATCTTTTGCTTCAAATTCGTGTTTTTGTTTCACTATTAGCTCTTTATTAGGCTCAGTAGCTCTAATCGCTAATTTTTGTGGTAAAAGATAATTACGACCAAATCCGTCTGCTACTTTGAGCATGTCTCCAATTTTACCTAATTTTCTTACGGGTTTTATTAATATAATTTCCATGTATTATGCCTTTATTTAGCTTGAAATACAAAAGGTAATAACGCTAAAATTCTTGCAATTTTAATAGCATTATTTAGCTTTCTTTGTTTCTTTGCACAAACATTTGTGATCCTGCTTGGTAGCATTCTACCTCCTTCAGAGACAAATTTTATTAAAAGCTCAGGATTTTTATAATCAATAACAGGTGCATTAGGCACAGAAAGAGGGCATCCTTTACGTCTTCTAAAAAACACTTTTTTAGCAGTTTTATCTCCTACCTTGCGAGTAGCTGTTTCACTAGCATTATTACTTTTTAACATTCTTTAACCTTAATTCTTACAAATTGAATTATTAATCGTTACATCAATTACCGGAGTATTCTCTGTACTCTGATTTTTTAATATCGGTGAAGGTTCACTATTAATTGAATCTGCTTTAATTGTAAGAAATCTAATGACATTTTCGTTAAGCTTCATTTTTCTTTCTAGCTCTTCTTTTACATTACCAGTAATATCTAGACCTAAAAAATAATAATGTCCTTTTTTGTTATTACCGATTTTGTAAGCTAAAATTCTTAACCCCCAATATTCTTTTTTTACGATAGTGCCATTATTATCTTTGATAATTTTAGCAAAATCATCAACGATTTTATCTATATCGTTTAATGATACGTCTTGGCGTATAATAAAAACTGATTCATAAAAGCTCATGATATATAAAAATCTCCAACAGACAAACTTTAAAATAAAGCTATTTATAGCAACTAAAACTATTAAATTCAAGTATTATCTTTAAAAAATTATTATTTCTTTGTTTCTTTTTATAAAAAGTTTGCTATAAACCCTAATAAATCAGAAAATTATTACAAAAATTTTTAATTATTTACTGAATATTAATGGAGATTAATTCAGTGTTTGATAAGCTATTACCTGAAGTTTTAATTATAGAAAAAAAGAATAAAAAGCGTTAATATTTCTTTAAGTAATGACATAGAGAGAGTGGGATTTAATATAATTAGGGCTCCAACTCTAGAAAAAGCATTAACTTATTTCTTTAGTCAGCCGCTTGCTATCATGATTATTAGTGCAGAATTACAAGAAAATCCTTTAATAACAATAAATAACGTTAGAAAAATTAATAAATTTTCTAAAATTCCTATAATATTTTTATTACCAAACAAGCAATTAAATTTAACAGAAGTAGACGATAACGTACTATTTTTTTATAAGCCCTTTTGATCTGAGCAAATAGTAAGTACTTTAAAGAGCTTATTGAGGTGTTCTAAGTCAGTTTTACAAGATAATATTATTAAATTTAAGAATATAAATATTGATTTAAAATACTGAAAAAGTATACAAAGACGGACTGAATATTCGCCTAAGTCCTACTGAGTTTAAAATTTTGCGACTTTTTTTCAGTTTCCAAATGAAGTGTTTTCGCGTCAAGAAATAATAAAATATTTATGGGAAAGTGAAGAGGCTTTTAATGAACGTCTTATAGGTGTTCATATAAATAGAATTAGAGAGGCCTTAGGGAAAGACAATTTAATTATTAAGACAGTTCGTTTTATCGGTTATTGTTTAAATAAAGATAGCGACTAGGATTTTGTTGTCAAATTTTCTTTGTATTTGTGCATTAAGTATGTTAATATCTATTAATTATATTTATGTATACTATAATATAATAAGATTTTATTCGTTGCTAATTTATATATTTTATAACTAAAAACTGTAAATTTTATGTTAAGTAAACTAAATAAGCCTGCTTTATTTGCTTTAATATTTTATCCTATTTTTATTATATCTCTTGTAGTTAAATATTCGTTTGATTATGGGGTAGAACTAACTGAAGTTATTTTTATAATTGCTAGTTATTATATTAATAATATTACCGTTGGGATTGGTTTGCATAGGTTATGGTCTCATAATGCATATAAAATAAATAAATATGCCGAGTTTGTCTTAATTATGCTGTCTGCAGGAACATTACAAGGACCGGCTTTATCTTGGGCATCGAATCATTATAAACATCATAGATATACGGATCAAGACCAAGATCCGCATACTCCTTTAAAATTTGACAATAAATTTTTAGGCTTTATGTGGTCTCATATAGGATGGATGCTAGTCGGAAGCGGTAGCTATAAGTCTATTGATCGCATTACTTGGGCTAAGCACCGGAAAAACAATTTATTAAAATGGCAGCTAAAATATTATTGGCAAATAGCAGCTTTTATGAATATTGTCGTGCCTTTATTTATCGGTTACTTAGTCGGAGGTACTATATTATCGGCATATGCAGGATTTTTATTTATGGGACTCGGTAGATTCCTACAGCAGCAAGCAACCTTCTGTGTTAATTCTTTATGCCACTTTGCCGGTAGTAAACAATATTACAAAGGTACCGCTGGAGATATTTGGTGGATGGCTCTATTTTTACTAGGTGAAAATTGGCATAATTACCATCATGCTTTTCCTTCAGATTATCGTAACGGTGCAAAATGGTATCATTTTGACGTTCACAAATGGATAATATTTTTAATGAGTAAAATAGGTTTAGCTTCAGAACTTGAACGTACTACAAAAGTACGTATACAGGCAAAAATGCAAGAAACTTTAAGCTATCTTAGTGAAAAACAAAAGCAAAAATTGACTTTAATGCAAACTAAAATAGATCATTTATTAGAAAATCTATGCTTAAAAATTAAAGAGCTTGAAGAATCATCTATTACTATTAAAGAACAATTTAAGAAATCTTTTGTAGAAATACAAGAATCACTTAAAAATTTAGCAGAGCAAGTAAGTTCTGCAACGCAAATAACAGAAAAACCTTCGGAAAAATTACTAAAAATAGTTAATAAAAAAATTATTGATGCCGAACAATCTATTTATAAGCTGTATAATCAATTAAATACCTTAAAGATATCTAATTAAGCATTATTAAATAAAGATAAATATCGTCATTGCGAGCCGGCATTGTTGCATGGATATGAGTTGTCATTGCGAGCAGTCGTAGACTGCATGGCAATCTCGTTAAATATCCTGAGATTGCCACGTCGTTGCTAACGCAACTCCTCGCAATGACGGGAACGGTCTACGCAACAATGACGATTTGGTATCCACGCGGGTAGCACTACTTTTTTAGCCAATACCGGTTTCAATTTGAATGATAAAAATTTTAGGTATAGAATCAAGCTGTGACGATACAGCTGTTTCTATAATCACCGAAAATCGAGAAATCCTATCTAATATAATTATTTCACAAAATACAGAACATGCAGTTTTTGGAGGGGTCGTACCTGAAATTGCTGCACGTTCTCACTTATCGAATCTAGATAAAGCATTAAGAAATGTTTTAAAAGAGAGCAGCACTAAATTAACGGAAATTAGTGCAATTGCCGCAACTTCCGGTCCAGGCTTAATCGGCGGTGTTATAGTCGGTTCAATGTTTGCAAGGTCGCTAAGCAGTGCTTTAAACAAACCATTTATTGCAATTAATCATTTAGAAGGCCATGCTTTAACCGCAAGGCTAACCGATAGTACCCCTTATCCTTATTTACTCTTGTTAGCTTCGGGAGGACATTGCCAATTTGTAGCGGTCCTAGGGCTTGGAAAATATAAAATATTAGGATCTACTATAGATGATGCCGTAGGCGAAGCCTTTGACAAAGTAGCAAAAATGCTAAACTTAGCCTTTCCTGGAGGACCTGAAATTGAGAAAAGAGCAACACTTGGCAATCCTCATAAATATAAATTTCCAAAACCTATAATTAACAGCGGTAATTGCAATATGTCCTTTTCAGGGCTTAAAACTGCCGTACGTACTTTAATAAAGAGTTTAAAGGAACTTAATGACGCTGTAATTAATGATATAGCGGCAAGTTTTCAGTTCACCATAGGAGAAATTCTAAGTAGTAAGGTACAGGATGCTATTATAGCATATGAACGAGTTGTAAATGATTATTACGAGAATATAGATTATACTACACAGCTAAATTTAAAAAGCTTCAGACAAAATGAATTTAAGGAAGAGCCTGCGGAGCGTACAAAAGTACATGAGCACAGGCTCTACCCGCAAAATCCGCTTGGATCAAGCTTTTTAAATGACGTTATAGTTATTGCCGGTGGGGTTGCTGCTAATAAATATTTACAAGAAATATTAAGTAATTGTGCTAAAACATATGGTTATCAGCTTATTTATCCACCTATCCGTTTATGTACCGATAATGCTGCAATAATTGCATATGCAGGACTTGAGCGTTACAATAATAAGTTATTTACTCCTTTGAATTTCTGTCCAAAAGCCAGATGGAGTTTAGAGGATATCAGCAAATAAATTTTAATATTGACACTTCTTAATTTAGTAGTATGATATGTAATTACCATGAAACATGGTAATTATCTATATAAAAAAGAGGTAAGTTTATGGGCAATAACAATTATGAAAATATATACAAAGCATTTAATTGTTTTTCAGAAGCAACCAATTCTGCCTATTCAGCCGTAAATAATTTTTTAGAACTACCTAATGTATTTAATAAATATCCTACTGTTATTTCTTTAATTTTTTCTAAAACAGCAAAATTAGGCTCTAATATAACCAATATAATTAAAAACAGTGTTATTATATATGAGATATCAACAACCTTAATAGGTTCCATAAATAGTTTTTATAAAGATAAAAACTAGTCGATAAAATATTAAAAGACGGACAAAATGCTATTGATAAGCTTATTGAAACAACAACTTACTTATCGCCAATAGTTACAGATATTACAAATTCTTACTTAGTTGATCCGTATAAAGAAGAAAAAGCACTATTATTTGTAGAAGTCAAGATTTAATCTTACAGACATTATAAAAATTAT